>JACQMX010000036.1 GCA_016203375.1 Candidatus Woesearchaeota archaeon
ATAAAAATGTTGAAAGGAAGAAAGCTGATTATCCAACATAACTCAGCTTCTTCTTCTGCTCATCCATCGTCATCTTGCTTTTTTCCACAAGCGACTTTATTTTCTGCTCAAACTTCTCCGCTTGCTCAAGCAACGGCTTTGGAGAGAGCTTTAAGCCAAGATATTTATCGAGAACCTCAATGATCTGAGCAGATGCCTTGCTGTCTGGCAAGGCAGAATGCGTCTCAACAAAAACCGCGGAGATAGGAAGATCCTCTTGAAGGAGCAAGGCGCCAGTGACGCCAATGATGATGCCTTCACGCAATGGCTCTATGCCTACGTCACTAAATTTTTTCTTATTATCCTTGTTATTTGTATAACAGAATGTTCTTGTCTTCTCGGTTGGCGCTGGCGTGGCAACGCCTTCAAGACTGATCACTTCTTTCGCGGCAAGCTGCTTTGCGAGCTGCGCGATAGCGTCAGCTAATTCCCATTCCAAGCCTTGAACGTTTGTAATGACATGAACAATGAGGATGTTCGTTTTTTGATCATAAAATATGCCTATGGGGTGGACAACCTTGCCGTCATGGATGGCGACCATCGCGGGAATATCCTCAAACTTGATGGTGCCAATGCATTCTGCTTTCAATTGATCAATAAGAAACTCAGTCGAGATAGTGCCAATGAGTCCAAAACCAGGAAAACCTTCAATGATGGTGGGGTTTTTTGGTTTTTTGGTAAGGTTGATTTTCAAGGTCTACCTCTTTTGAAGTAAAATAGGTAAAATATTGATTTACGCTGTCGCTGTCGAACGAGCCGGACTTCGTTGCTGCGCCAAGGCGGCCTCTAATTTCTCAAAGGATTTTAGTAACACGTTAAGCACCATGCGATCCGCATGGATTTCCACAAAGATTTTATCTTCGATCTTTTCGATATTGACTAGGATTGTATTGGAAGCGGTAGCAGCGTCCGTCAGCACGGCAAGGATTGGCTGGCCTCGCTTAAAAGGGACTTGAATAGCGGTAACTAAATCAGGATCATCGTAATTAAAGCGATTCTTCTTGATGGCATTCACAAGCATCTTCGCACCAACGTCAAATGCGCTTATGTAGTCTCGAAGGCCGCGAAGATTCGCTTGGGTTAACTCAGCGGCAAAGCGTTTCTTTCGCCCGATAGAATCCTCTAAATGCTGCATCATGCCAGTGACATTGAGTATGTTCAGATTGCGGAAAAGGGCTTTGGTGGTGTCATCAACTTGCTCAAAAAGAGCCGCGCGCATGACCGGATAATTGGATACGACCGTGTCAAGAACTTTCACTTGCTCTGTTAATTTATGGATGATGGCTACGTCCAGGCGAGACGTTTCCAGAAGACGGTGATAAACATATAATGGCTGCACGCTATCGCGCATAATCTTCGAGATTTCTTGTATCTCCGCCGTCAATCGAAGCAGTTCATCATGCAATGATGGATATAATTGCTTTTGCGCTTGCGCATCTTTCGCCTTTGCTCGATGTCTCACATACAGCGTCTTCATGGTTGCAATCTTTGTCAGGATATCTGTATCTTTTCGGATAAGAATGTCCTCAACGCCTTTGAATTTTTGCAGTTCTTCTTCCTGCTTCTCTATATCTAATTGTATTTTGCCCATGGCTTCAGAACATTGTGCGAGCACCGCCTTGGCGTACTTAATCTTTGGCGGGTAGATTGGCGACACTGTTTGCCAATTGATCTCCTTTGTCGTGAAGTTATAATTGCCAACAGGCCAGCCATCATTGTTGCGGATAATACCATCAGGCGTCACGGTAAAGAGCTCGCCAGCCTTCTTTATGTACCATTTTCCATCGGTATGCTGGTAGAGTACATTTTCAGGATATCGTTCATGGTCTGGCGGATAGGTTACCTGCGTTGGAGATGGTGTTGGCGTTGGCCCTTCCCCGCCAGGAACAGGCAACACCTCCATTGTCTCAAACAAGCCACCAAAGTCAGTTCTATCATAGCCGGGCCCTCGAATTTCTGTGTTGATGAATTTCTCTGCCCACTCCCTATCTTTGCGCACATCGCCTTTCACACCCTTTTCCGCATGGCTTTCAAAGGTCGCAAGCTGTTGGAGGAGTTTATCCCAAGCAAATGGTTCTACCATGTCATGGAATTTCTTGATAAACTCCTTTCTCTGAGCAAGCTCGTTTCTTGCTCTCTGTTCAGCTTCTGTTAGTTGTGGTTGATTTGGGTCTGGCATGGTAAATCACGAATCATATGTGTACTGGGCCGGCAACGGCCGCGTAGTTTATCATAAATCTGATATTATATTGCTGATAGTGAAGGAACACTACAGTCCATTGTCGCATGCAGCGCTGCCATCTTCTCTGGTGCGCGCGGCGAAGATTCGCAAATTGTGGATCATTAATCAAGCGATCTATGCCATCTTGAATGGCCATACGCAAGCCACGCGCTGCCGCTGCCGCGTCTTGAAAGTTTTGGCGCCTTGTTGGCAACGCGGCCCACATTGCCGCATGGCCATGACGAAATGCGCGTTGTTCCGCATCAAGCAAGAGATTTCCGACCTGCCTATAGGACATTGCAGCTGCGCCAGGCGCTCCTCGAAGCATAATAAGCGTGTGAAATTGATTTATGGTATTGCAAAGCTGGCCGATGTGCGCAACAAGATGATCAGGATATGGTGTTCCTGGTGGCGGTGCTGGCCCTTCTGGTGTTACCGTATCTCGTAACCAATCCCAAAAGTTACCTGCGCCCTCAGCCACTTGTCGATGAGGTGTTTCTTCAGGACCGCCAAATAGCATCATAATAACATTGTAAAGGAAGAGCAAGCCGCACACGCCAACGGCAAAATTGCCAGCTTCTCCCAAAGCTGGACTTGTAGCGAAGGCTTGCATTTGAATGCCCGCGACCACATTTTGGATAACGGCAGCTAAAATATAGAACATAATCGCGCGAATTCCATACACGAGCCTCGATCGGCCGGTTGGAATTCTATGTGTCAGGAAAATTAAGCCGGCAATGGGCAAGAAAATAAGCAACGTTGCGACAACAACGCCATATGTTTCGAAGAGCGCACGCATCAATGGCACGCCTAGGGGAAGAACAGAGATAAACGCCAAAACAGCTGAAACGGTAACACGAATATTCCTGCTCCATTCGCGGAGCGGAGGAACCATGCTCATGATAGCGAAAAATATAGCAAAAATCAGTACCCAAAGCAGGGCTTTACCCCAAAAGGCAAACCCGGCGCCGCCCCATGAAAGGAGGATTGGACCAAGGGTACGTTGGATAAGGTTACCTATAGAACTTAATGGACTTCCCTGCGCTGCAACAAACGGTAAGGTCAGGAGCGCAGCTAAAGCAAATGATGCTACGCGATTGCGTAAACCTCGTTTTTGCATGGTTGTCATGGTTTTTGCTATTTAGGTATAAAAATGTTGCTTTACATTTGAGGGGCAAGCCCTGCTGCAGCTTGTTGCAATGCCGCTTGTTTCCTTTTTGCCGCTTCTCGTTGTTGCTCAACATACGCGAGGAGCTCCTTATTGCTTTGGACAAGTTTTTCGTATAGTTGTTCTTCAAGCTTATCAACCTGGCTTTCGTATTGCAAAGCCGCTTGAATATTTCTTTCATATTCCTCATTCTTCTGCAACGCAGCGCTTAATTGCCCAAATGCGGTTTGCGCTTCACGAATTGCCCGAAGAGCGTCTTGTGCTGCATCCTGACCAGCGACCGATTGTTGGATCGCGTTGACAAAGGCTTGGAGGCTTGTTAAAAATCGCGCTTGCGCTGTTTCAATCACTGTTGCATTACCAGTGAGTAAGTCAAAGTTTCTCTTATAATTTGCGAGCGGCTCAGCAAGTTTCTTATGCACCGCGAGAAGATTAGCAATCAGACTCTGTTTTGCTTGTTGTAATCGATCAACGTTAACACCTGCCGCTTTCAGTTCGGCAAACATGGATTTGCTCATCAAATTGCGAACGCCTTTGATATTTTCTTGCTCTATCCACTCTTTGCACAGTTGCTCGACATCCGCCTCGGAAAGCATCATTTTTTCCGCGGTCTTGCCTGTTTCCCCGAGTTCAACCATTCGCTTCTTGATCTCTTCAAGATTCGCCTTGAGATCCGCTTCCGCTGGCCTAATTTCGTTAAGGCGTTGAGCGATAAGCTGAAGAGCTTGCGCATTTCCATTATAGACTTCTGCCAAACGCGCGAGTTCATTGAGACTGGTAACCATTCTCTGCGTGTCTTGGATATTCCTCATGTCAAAGCTTGCAAGTTGTTGCACGAGGCGCTGCCGTTCTTCAGCTAGAAGCTCTTCTCGCTTTACTACTTCTTCCTCTTTTGCTTCAGTTACTTCTTCTTGAGCAACAGCAGCTTCCGTTGCTTCGAGCGCTTGTTCAGGAGCAGCTTCTCTTCTTCCCCAAGGAGGCCACCATCGTCTTGGAGGCTGTTGTGGACCACCTACAGAAGGAAGTGAAGGAAGTCCGCCACCTCCACGAAGGCCGCCAAGAGCTTCGCCCGCACGAGGCGCGCCCCACTTGAATAATGGCGCAAGGATGTGGTAAATGAGTAATATTGTTAGGATGCCAATAGCAAAGCCTGGAAGTTTTTGGATGTTCTGCCACCGAAGCTGCTGCATGAACTCCGATGAACTCGTAAATGTTTGCATGACTTGGTTGAGCACGATAATCACTAATAGAATAATCAAAGCGCATGACCAATGGTAAAGGAAGGGCCGGTCAGGTCCAATCGTCTTCTTTACCATATGCAGCAATAAAAATAAACCTAGTACAGGAATGGCAGCTAAAATAAAAACAAAGACACTCGCATATGTTTATGCAATTCCACGAATGACTTGTTCCGGAATTGCCATTACAGAGATAATTGTAAGAATAGCAGCGGCTATCCAGCCAATTTTCGGTTTGGCTCTAAAGGCAAAACTTGCGGCATAGCCAAGGATTGGAAATATAAGAAGCCCAAGGAGAAGCTTCAATGTTATTGGTTCAGCTGCAGTAATGCTTATCCCTAAAAAAGGCCTGAATATACTTTTTATCATATCCCAAATGCCAGAAAAGGGAGAGCCATTAACCGCGGCAACAGAAGAAGAGAGGAGAACCAATGAGAGGATACTACCAAATAGGCCTACCACCGGCTTTTTCTGCATTAAACACCTCTATTGGCAGAAAAAGTGCGTTTACTAGTATTTAAATATTGCTTTTTTAAAATGGGTGAAATCGGCCGCTAAAGCGCCTTTTAGAACTATTTTAGAACTTAAGGAATTCTGGCAATAATGGCTCAACAAAGACCCATATGTATGGCGCAGCTGCAATAAGAAGACCAATGACAGCAGCATGCCAGAACTTCTCACCAAAGGATGATGCCTTGCCCGCTATAGCCGCAGCTGCTTTTACCTTTACCGTGGCAATGATACCCAGGAGAATACGAACGCCTAGGTTAAGGGCAAATGATTCCTCAAGTGGATAACCAACCATTTGCGAGACCGGCCCTATATTAAAGCTGACAAACAAAAGGACAAGCATGGTGGGAATGGCATGAAGGCCGTGCTTGAACCAGCCCATGCCAGGCTCGTCGCTGTGAACAAATATAAGTTCGAGTATTCCAATGATAATGCCGAGAGAGATCGCTGGAAAGAAAACCAAGGATGCTTGTACTGCTTCTGCCATTGAATCAACTCTTTTCTATTGAATAAAGCTCTTTAGATCTTCCCCTATATAAAAT
>JACQMX010000003.1 GCA_016203375.1 Candidatus Woesearchaeota archaeon
GAAACAGAAGGCATGACATATACATCCGCCATCTGGAAGGCTTTGTGGACCTCTTCGCCATCAAGGAAGCCGGTGAAGGTGACACGATCCGCGATACCAAGCTCTGCTGCCTTATTGTTAACGCGAGGCAACATATCTCCAGAGCCAGCGACAATGAAGCGTACATTCTTCTTGTAACGCAATACATTGGCAGCGGCTTCGATAAAGTAATCCGGGCCTTTTTGTAACGTGACGCGGCCAAGGAAGAGCACAATCTTATCCTGCTTGTTCAATGCCGAGCGGAAGTTGAGATTATAGTATGGCACATCAGGATCAATGCCAAAGTATACCACTTTAATTTTTTCTGGATCTATCTTGTAATGTTTTATGATGTTTTGTTTCGTATACTCGCTATTTGCGATAATGCAATCCGCTGCCTTTAAGCCAGTGTACTCAATATGACTAATGTATTGGTTTGGATTGCCGCCAGTGCGATCAAACTCCGTAGCGTGGATATGCGCAACAAATGGCTTTCCTGATACGTTTCTCGCTTCCATGCCTGCGTGATAAGTCATCCAGTCATGCGCATGAATAACGTCATGTGGCTCTTCTTCCGCTATCTTTCTCGTTGCGTACGTAAAGCGCTGGACTTCTTCGTACAAATCTCTGCCATAGACTTGTTTCATTCCTGGCTTCTTGAATATTTCCATGCTGCGCAATGTTGCCTTGTATCCATTTGCTGTTTGATAAGGGGTGAGAGGCGATTTTACACCGCGGAGCCTAATTCTTTTTCCTTTTGTGCCAATGATGGTCACGAAATCAGCTTTTACCTCATCCGGCGCGTGCGGCATGATAAAGGTAACATCTGCCCCTTCCTGCGCGAGGCCTTTTGTTAATCCGTAGCAAGCAGTTCCAAGGCCACCGCTTTTGTATGGTGGGAATTCCCAGCCAAGCATGAGTACCTTCATGGGAGCTCCTCCTCTAGGCTCTTGCGTCGACCTTGGCTTCTCACGCGAGCCAGATATTCCTTGCCAAGCGGTGTGGTTTCAAAGATACGGACATAGTCGCTTTTGAAGACTTCTCGCACAAAACCTTTTCCGAGAAGATACGTAAGATGATTCTCAACGGTTTTCCAATTAATATTCGCGTAGGTAGCAAGTTGATTGATCGTCATTTGCTGCTTGCTTAAGCAGGTAAGAATGGTAAGGCGTAATTCCTCAAATGTTCGGCGCTTGCTCTCGCCTTCATTGTCCTCCTGCTGAAGTTGTTGAAGTGGGTCTTCAAGAAAGATGTGGATATCCTGTCCCTGGTCGAGTTTGCGCAAGATAAGACAAAAGCCACTCACGCTGCCTTTCTCCTTGTATGTGGGAGAGAACGACAGGTTGACTGGCATGGTACCGCCATTCTTGTGGACTGCTTGCGCATTAACATTTGAAAGATTGTTGCCATTTGCGATGCGATGGAGAATGATGGGGATTTGATGATGCCATTGCTTTGGGTAGATTGTAGAGAAATGCTGGTTGATTATTTCATAGGAAGCATATCCAAGAAGGCTTTCGGCAGCTTTATTCCAGTCGATGATGGTGCCTGTGAGATCAACACAAATCACGGCATCGGTGATGTGTTGGATTATTTTAGCGTAGTCGTCCGTGCTGGACATTCGTTTGATATCTTTCACCCCTTATCAACACAATCCGCTGGAGAAATGATAGAGAGCCGGCAAGCTCGCCAAGATGCGCGAGGTCTCTGTAATAAATAGATGAAAAACTACCTATAAGCCAAATCCCTCTTTTCATTAAGGTATTTTGGATTTTTGCGTATTATATAAATTTTTTGTTTAGTAAGAACATTCTATCTAAAATACGATGAGAGCTTACCATATAGTAACGCCTTCTTTCTTTCCCTGCCTTGTATTCACTCACTTGAAGGAGCATTTTGAAGTGGTGTGAAAGATATTTAAATCTACCCAAATGATAATCCCTCAATGGTAGACACAAGAGCAGACGTCCTATTTGAGGCCTCATGGGAGGTTTGCAATAAAGTGGGCGGTATTTATACTGTTGTCAAGTCAAAAGCTGCCCTTATCAATGATGCTTATCCCACGTATGTTCTTCTTGGACCATATATTGAGCTTCAAGCTCGAGATATCTTTGTTCAAGAACAGTCACCCCCGGAATTCCAGCCTGTTTTTGATGACCTTGCCAGGGAAGGTATTGTCTGCCATTACGGCATGTGGCAAATCAAGGGTGAGCCAAAGGTGGTTTTGCTCGAGTTTAGCGGCCTTGCTCCCCAAAAGAATGATATCAAGAAGCGATTATGGGACGATTTCAAGATAGATTCTATCTATTCGCAATGGGATTTTGAGGAACCTCTTTTATGGGCTACGGCAGTCGGCAAGCTGATAGAAAAATATGTTCAACATAACAATCCCAATGGCTCAAAAAAGATTGTAGCACACTTTCATGAGTGGCTCGCGGGATTTGGTTTATTACATCTTAAACTGCAGAAGGTTAAGGTTGGTACCATATTTACCACGCACGCGACCATGCTCGGAAGGAGTATCGCCGGTAGTGGCGAGCCCTTGTACGATATCCTTGATGCTTTGGACCCGGTGAAAGAAGCATACAATCATGGTATCCAGGATAAGTATCTTACTGAAAAGGCATGCGCGGAACATACGGATGTCTTTACTACCGTTAGCGAGATTACCGCCATAGAGGCGGAGAAGATTCTTGGCAGAAAGGCGGACGTCCTTGTGCTCAATGGCTTGGATATCGAGAAATTTCCCACCTTTGAAGAAACATCTATTAAGCATAGGGATAATCGGGAAATGATTCGTGAATTTGTGTCCTATTTCTTCTTTCCGCACTACTATTTTAATCTTGATGAAACCTTATTCTTCTTTATTGTTGGAAGGTATGAGTTCAAGAACAAAGGCATTGATATTTTTATTCGGGCATTGGGGAAGCTCAATGATAAGTTGAAGGCAGAAGGTTCAGAGAAAACCATTGTCACCTTTTTCTGGATTCCAAGGGATGTACATGGCGCGAAGGGAGAATTACCAATCAATAAATCCAACTATTACCAGATCAAGGATTTTGTGCGCAGGAATTCTTCTGTCTTGCAGCATAGGGTTCTGAATAATATCTTTCAGTGTCCCGTTGATTGTTTTAATGATGAAACCGCGTTCAACAAAGGCGGCTTATTCGATAAAGACTTCTTGCTTGAGTCAAAAAAGCTTCGCATCAACTTCCAGAAGAAGGGCAATCCTCTCCTTGTCACGCATAATCTTCCATTTGAAGAACAGGATACCATCGTCAACGAGTTGCTCAAAGCGGGTCTTGACAATCGTGAAGACGATCGTGTAAAAATGGTATTCTATCCTGTTTACCTTACTGGTATTGATGGCCTTATCGACTTGCCATATTATGATGCCATTGTTGGTTGCCATCTTGGCGTGTTTCCATCCTACTATGAACCATGGGGATACACGCCACTGGAAAGTGCAGCGCTTGGCGTTCCTTCGCTCACGACAGATCTTGGCGGCTTTGGGCGATTTTTGATGCAGAAAGGCGTGCCAAATGAGGGTGTGTTCATCTTAAAACGCTTTCATGTATCGGAAGAGGAGACGGTGGAGCACTTTACTGAGATTCTTTATAATTATTGCAAGCTCACGCCGAAGGGAAGAGTGCGGCAGAAGATCATCGCGAAAGAGCTTTCCAATCTCGCGGACTGGAAAGAATTAGTTAACAACTACTTTGAGGCGCATAATCTCGCTATAGCACGCGTGTGGGGCGCATAGCATGGGCGAGCTGCGCAAGGATTACATTCTTGATCGATGGGTGATTATTGCTGCTGAACGAGCGAAACGTCCGCACCAGTTTAAGCAACAGGAAGTGAAAGAGGAAGTTGGCTTATGCTTTTTCTGTCCTGGTAATGAAAAAGAAACTCCGCCAGAGATGTATCGGTTTGAGAAAAATGGAACATGGCAAATACGAGCCTTTCCAAATAAGTTTACTGCCGTCGCGCCGGAAGGCGATCCTACCATCCGGACAGATAATGCCTTTTACACATGGTCAAATAATTATGGCAAGCATCTGGTGCTAGTTGAAACACCAGACCATAGCAAGCAGCTTTGGGATCTGAGCATTGATGAGATTACGCAAGTTCTTCGAGGATATCTTGAAGTGTTTTTTCACGTGCATGGGGATAAAAACATAAAATATGTCACTATTTTTAAGAATCATAAGAAGGAAGCTGGCACGTCTATCGTGCACTCGCACTCGCAAATCATTGGCTACAATAAAGTACCTGAAGAGGTTGGGCGGGAAGTTGCGGCATCGCAGAATTATAACTTCTGCCCGTATTGCGATGTTATCCAGCGCGAGCGAGGCTCGACACGGCGATGCTTTGAGAACGATAATTTCATTGCTTTTTGTCCTTACGCGTCCAGATTTCCATTTGAGATTTGGATTTTGCCAAAGCAGCATGTGACGCATTTGGAAGACATTAAGGATTTGCCTGGCTTGGCTTCAATGCTCAAAATGGCGCTGGGAAAATTGAAGGAATTAAACGCGGCATTTAATTATGTTCTGCATTACTCTCCAACACGGGAAGATAACCTGCATTTTCATATCGAAATCATGCCTCGCTTAACTATATGGGCAGGATTCGAGATGAATGGCACGGTGATTAATCCGCAGCCACCAGAAGAAGCGGCGAAGTTTTATAGGGGGGAGGATTAATGGGCTAAGCTCGCATTTGATTATTTCTTACAGATATAAGTGATGAATTCTGGTTCTTTTGGATCAACGTTTTCTTTGTAATCTCCAAAAACATCTATCTCATCAAATCCAACTTCCTGAAGCAATCCCTTCAACTCATTTTTTTTAAACGGGTATAGCACTAAATGAGCTTTTACTCCTCGTTCTTTATGCTCATATTCAAGCACAACCATTGTTGGAGAAACATAGTATGGACGTACGGTTACTTTATTTTTTCCACAATAGTTGATTGTTCCGGAGTGCCGAAAACTAGCCCCATTATCTCTTAAGAAATGTTCAGCATAATTTCTCTCATCAATTATCAGTTTTCCGCCTGGTTGCAATATTCTTCTGAAATTTTTTAATGTTTTAAGTTGATCTGATTGCTTGAATAAATATGTTAATGCATTTCCTGAACAAACCACAACGTTTACTTTGCTGGTCAAATCATCAGGGATTTCTCGCCAATCATAATCGGTAACATCTAACTGTATACCCAGTTTCCTTGCTTCATCTAGTGCAGATTCTCTTAATCCAGGATCCAGCTCGTTTGAAATGATTCTCTCTATCCCTACTTGTTTGAGTCCAAGTGTTGTTGCTCCAGAGCCCAAGCAAGCATCAAATATGACCGGATCTCTGTAAGGAGCCAGCTGCTGTAGGATGAATGGAATTTCTGTTCTCTTCCTAGCTTCAAAATCAACTAGGTCAGGCCACATCCTAGACATGACAACATGATCTGGGTTAATCTTCATTTTTTGAAGTCGTTCCCAATCTTCTTGGGATACTTGACTTTGCAGGTATCGTAGGTATTCCATTTTATTACTATGA
>JACQMX010000035.1 GCA_016203375.1 Candidatus Woesearchaeota archaeon
AGTTGTCTGGTGCCCGAAGGAAGGCTGCCCAGTAAGCGATCATTCTCGCATTGAGGGAGAGGGAGAAACGCCGCAAGAGTTTGTTTTGGTTAAATTCAAGATGGGTGATGTGTATCTTGTGGCTGCAACCTTGCGCCCAGAAACTAGCTACGGCCTAACTAATGTCTGGGTAGATCCGGATACTGAGTATGTGAAAGCAAAAGTGAACAAGGAAACATGGATCGTCAGCAAAGAATGCTCGGAAAAACTCAAAACGCAAGAGCGTGATGTCAAAATTCTCGGAAAAATAAAAGGCAAAGAGCTTCTTGGTCAATGGTGCATGGCTCCTGCTGTCAATAAGGAGATTATGATTTTGCCCTCGCATTTCTGCAATCCGGCAAAAGGAACAGGCATCGTTATGTCCGTGCCTTCCGATGCTCCGGATGACTGGATGGGGTTGTTTGATATCAAATCAAGCGAAGCCGAGTGCAAGAAGTACGGCCTTGACTTTGCGAAGGTGAATATGATCCACCCTATCCCAATTATTGTAACGCCCGGACTTGGAGATACAGCAGCGATAGTCATATGCCAACAACTTGGGATTAAAAGCCAGAACGATAGAGAAAAACTTGAAGAAGCAAAACAGATTGTTTACAAAAAAGGCTTCTATGAAGGCGTCATGACGCAGCATTGCGGCAAGTATGCGAACATGCGTGTAGAAGCGGCAAAGGAAGCGATAAAGCAGGAGCTTATCAAGAAAGGGCAAGCAGAATTATTTTATGAATTAACTGGAAAGGTTATTTGCCGATGCCTAACGCCCAGTATTGTTAAAATTGTTGATGATCAATGGTTCATTAACTACAATGATCCGGAATGGAAGAACCTTACCCATAAAGCTTTGGATCAACTCAAATTATATCCAGAAAAGGCGCGCGCGCAGTTTAGCTATGTAATTGATTGGCTGCATGAATGGGCATGCACGCGCGAGGAAGGGCTTGGCACGCGATTGCCATGGGATGAAAAATGGCTTATTGAGTCATTGTCGGATAGTACGCTCTATATGGCATACTATACGATCGCGCATCTCTTACAAACAGTCAAGTCAGAATTGGTTGATGACGCGTTTTTCGATTACGTGTTCTTGGGCAAAGGAGATAAGAAGGCATTGAAGGTTGATGCAAAGCTTGTGGATAAGATGCGTGATGAGTTTAGCTATTGGTATCCAGTAGATTTCAGGAACTCTGGAAAAGATCTCATTCAAAATCACCTCACCTTCTATCTCTTTAACCATGTTGCTATTTTCCCGCAAGACAAATGGCCAAAAGGAATTGGCGTCAATGGCTGGGTTACCGTCGATGGCCAGAAAATGTCAAAATCTCTTGGGAATATGATCCCCGTACGTGAAATGACAAAAAAATATTCCGCTGACGCGACGCGCATCACCATTTTATCAGGAGGCGAGGGCATGGATGACCCGAATTGGGATACCGAGTTCGCTACTTCTATTATTCCAAAGCTGACGAATCTTAATGAGACTTGCACTCAGTTCTACAATAAAGGGAGAACAGATATACAAGCCATTGATAGCTGGGCTGCTTCTCGCCTTCATGAAATCGTGCGTGACGCGACGCGGCTTATGGAGGAAACCATGTTCCGTTCGGCTATTCAAAAAATCTTTTTTGATACGCAGCATGCGATGAGATGGTATTTGCGCAGGACAAATAATAATCCAAATAAGAAGATTATCAACAGCCTTATCGAAGCGCAGCTTATCATGCTTTCCCCGTTTACTCCCCATCTTTGCGAGGAAACGTGGGAGGCTATTGGCAAAAAAGGTCTTGTCTGCCAACAGGCATGGCCAAGCTTTGATGAAAAGAAGATTGATGCTGAAGCTGATGCAAAAGAGCAGCTGATTCGGGATACCTTGGCGGACATCAAGGCTGTGCTCAAGCTGGCGAAGGTAGAGCAGCCGAAGACGATAACCTTGTTCGTGAGTTCAGTGTGGAAATATAATTTTTATTCCTTGGTAAAAGATACATTCGCCAAGACACGAGATCCGAAGGAGATTTTGGATAAAGTAATGGCGACAGAGCTCAAGAAGTATGGTCAGGATATCTACAAAGTACTGCCAAAGCTGATCAAGCAAGGCGAAGTGCCACTAGTTATACTATCACAGACAAAAGAGCTTGCCACGCTGAAAGAAGCAAAAGGCTTTTTGGAAGCGGAGTATGGATGTAAGGTTGATGTTATAAAGGCGGAAGAGGCCACGAATCCAAAGGCGAACAATGCCGTGCCTGGAAAAGTCGCGATATTGGTGGCGTGAGGGGAAAGTTTTAAATAATGAAGAGTATCAATAACTAGAATAAACATGAAATCCAAAAACTTTAAAATCGGTCATAGCGACGTTAATGTCATGAAGCAGCTTGAGCTTTCTGAAGGGATTGTGCCCTTCTTAGAAAGCCAGCTGTTGATGCGGAATGCTTTGCCAGATGAACAATTGGATCTCCGCTTGAAGAAAGCGAACAAACTTAATCTTGAACTGAAGAAGTAAAAGCGGGCAGGCGCGCTAGCAGTGGACGCAAACCACAAACAAGGTTAACCCTGACTATTCCTCAATTCCGCTACCCTGATAGCATCATCGTAAGCGGTTAGTGCTGCTTCATTCCTGACCTGACACCTTTCCCGCGAACAATAATCCACCAGGACAGAATGTCATTGTCCAAGCCAAGACCCTGCCTCTGGCGTGCGTCGCCTGCAAAGCTTCGGCCCCCGCTGAAGCCCGTTGGGGGTTACAGGAGAGGGCTAAACTCCCGGCCTAGCCTGCCCAGAAAGGATAAAAGTCAAGGTATTTTTAAATCTTGTTGCAGCTTTTCAGAGCAACAACCACACTATCCAATACCCTGCAAAACAGCCAACCGTAATGAATGGCATGGCTGGATAGAACGTATCTTCTCGCGCTTTCAACAATAAGATGAGTAAGGCGATAGCAGATGTTATCGCAATAATGCCGGAGAAGCCAAGAGCAGCTGCCTTTCCAAGATGGTTTACTTCGATTAAGCGCTCCATCGCTGCACTCGCAAAAAGCAAAGGAAATGCAATATCCCCCCCGCCAAGAATGGCGTTTTTCATTTTTTCTGAAGGAGGCAATGGCATTGTATGAGCAGCCCTTGTTGGCTTAACAAGAACTTTTTTGGGAAGGATTATTTTTTCTTCTCCTTTTTTCCTGCCCATTCTCTTGTAAGGAATGAAAAGGCCAGCGAATACTTTTGCCTCTGTCTGAAATTTTGCGAGCGTGATCATGTGCTTGCTTTTCCACACAGCGATCATATCATAAACGGAGATGAGCAAGAGAAGAATAAACGCGGAAAGCAGATTAAGGATGCTGATGAAGATGATCGCAATACCAGTATAGATGAAAATCTCCGTTAAATTATGCACCCAAACGTTTGGCCGATACACTTTCCACCATCCAAGCGCCACCGCAGCGCCAACCGCGAGATAGGGATTCATGTACACGCCAAAGGCCACAGCAAGCGTGACAAACACACTGAGCAAGAACCAATATTTCCAGATTTTTTGTATATTAAATTTAATAAAAAGGAAAAGCAAGCCCGTTCCAAGAAGCACGCCAAGCATAATGTAAATGTAGGAACTTGATTTATTTTCAACGCGGGGTGGCTCTCCAAGCACCGTAACCGGGTGCTCTATTTCGATTGTTATATTTCCAGTAGGACTTATGGTTTCTTTTGGTTGGATGTATTTATTCACAGTGGTAAGACCAAAAAGTTGGGTAACCAGGAACAACCCCACCAAAAAAAGTGTGATTTTTATAGAATGCTTCATGCTTCAAAAGGATAACCAAACGTATTTAAAGCTTTAGGTTTTTTTGCGCGTATGCGGCAATTCCATAGCCTTACTCTAACTGTCTTTTGCAAACCGGATGAGGAAGACGAAGCATTAGTAAAGCAAAAGCTGAAGGCATTTTTTCCATTTGATTTGGAGAAGGAAAAAGTCCCCATTGCTGTGCAGCGGGCCGCCGGATTGGACAATAAGCAGATTCATGTCCTTAATGTTACGCTAACAAAAGAAGCACACCTTACTCAATTTTTCAACACGTTGCTGCAGCGGCTTAATGAGGAACAGAAAAAAGCGCTTGTTCGTGAAGCGGAATCGCGCCTTGATGTTGAATTGTGCTTCTATATTCGCTTTGATAAGGAGCGATGGAATGATCATGAAGAACTCTGGATCGTGGATCATGGCAATTGTTATCATTGCAAGATACATGTTGCTGCATACCCAAAGAAGCGGGAAGTGGCATTGAAGATTATTCTGGAGCTATTTGGAAAGTAGTTGTTCTTATGCGCAAAGTATATAAACCATAACGCCATCAGCCTCCTAAAGAGGTGACCATATGCTTGAACACTTCAAAGCAGCGCCATTATCCAGCAGCTTCATGCTCGCATCGATTATCGGTTTTCTTATCAGTGTACTATATGTGTGGAAAGTGAATAAGTCCTTTGGCTTTACTTTTGCTATCATCTTCGGAGTTATGCTTGTTGCTTCTATTATCTCCATGAGCCACGCGCCGGTTGAAGAAGAGCTTGCTCTTGATCATCACGTCAGCAAAAGCGGCAAGAAGCCGGCACGAAGATAGGGGATTCTTAAAAACACAATATTTTTATATTGAGAAGCCGTCTAACAGGTATAAAATAAATAATGAGAGAGGTGTCTCTTATGAGAAAACGTCAAGCGATATTGGCAGTGTTGGTCATTGCGATACTCTTGACGCTCAGCTTAAGCGCCTGTACAAAAGCTAGCAGCAAACCTGAAGAGGCAGCGCCTGCAGCGGGGGAAGACGGAACAGCGGAAGAAACAACGCCGCCTCCGGAATCACAGCCTCCAACACCTACAACAACAAGAACAGTAACGACGCAACCGACGCCAACACCAACAACTACTCCTTCACCGACAACAGCGTCGCAAGTTCTCGGGTATAAAGATGCAAAGGTAAAGAAGCTTGCCGCTAAAGCGGATGAAAAAGTCACAAGCTACGCATTCTATTATCAAACTTCGGCAAACTGGAATCTTATACGTGATCAATATTTCATTCGCG
>JACQMX010000043.1 GCA_016203375.1 Candidatus Woesearchaeota archaeon
AAAAAAGAGAAAAGAAAAAAGAGTGCTAATTTAGCACTTGAATACCAAATTGTCTACAAACTCTTGAGCCTGTGCCTGGAGACTATTGACCAATTCTTTTCCTGTGTATGTCTGGCCAGATCTCAGCAAGACGGCAGCCCCGTTACAGGTGACTGTTTCGCCTGGAGCTACATCATTTTGACCACAGGCTTTTTCGACATCACGGACACGTCTTCCATTGACGCTCATGCGTAATGCGGTTTCATAGCCTTCAGTGCCATACTTGACATAATACAAGTGGTATGTGTTCTTTCCTTTATTGGTAAATGTAAAGGAAAGCGTATCTTCTTTTTCTGTAGTCGACTCGCCTTCAGGTTTTTGCGCATGCTGGCAACTGATGCCGCTAAACATGCTCGTGCCTTCTTCTTTTGTTACTGGCTGACCTCCAGCTGATTTCCAGGTTATTGTTTGCGTGACTACTTCAGCATTACCTGGTGGACCAAGAACACGCTGCTTGGTTCCTTCAGCACCTTCGGTTACCGCCGGGGCAGCTTCTTCGCCCGTTGGCGCAGCTTCAGGAGCTGGTGCTACTTCTGGACCCGGTGTTGGGGCTGGTGCTTCAGCGCCTTTTTTGCCCCAAACTATAAGCAAGAGAACGACGATCACGGCGACAACCGCGATAAGCCATGTTTTGCTGCTGCTTTTAGCTTTAGCTGCCGGTGCAGCCGCTTTTGTCTGTTTTGCCATTTAAACACCTCCTATGGAAATGGAAATAAATATTTGGTTGATGCTTATGAATACCGGTCATTTAAATATATTTTGTTTTTGTTTCTGAGGAAACAAGGTATAATGCTCGATATTAGACTTTTTATGACTAATGAGTGTTAAAATAGCCAACGAAGATTTTATATACGCAATAGCCCAGCTTGTTCGGTAAATAAAGCACGTGTACAAAAGTGGTGACCATGGGGAAAATCAAAAGCATTACTGCTCGAGAGATTCTTGATTCTCGTGGCAATCCCACGGTGGAAGTGGATATTGTTACTCCACGCGGTTGTTCTTCTGCAAAGGTACCCTCAGGCGCTTCAACGGGCATTCATGAAGCGCTTGAATTGCGCGATGGTGGCAAACGCTATCTTGGAAAAGGTGTCTTGAAAGCGGTGCATCATGTGACGGCTTCTCTTGCACCAAAATTACGCGGCAAAGATCCGACGCAACAGAGAGTTCTGGATAATTTCATGACCCTTCTTGATGGCACCCCAAATAAGAGCCATCTTGGAGCAAATGCCATTCTTGGCGTGAGTATGGCGATTGCTCGCGCTGCGGCGTTTGAGAAAAAGCTGCACCTTTTCAATTACCTTGCAACCTTGACAAAAAGAAAACTGCTGCTTCCCGTCCCATTTTGCAATATCATCAACGGTGGCAAGCACGCAGGCACGGAACTCCAATTTCAAGAGTTTATGATCGCGCCGGTATACGCCACAAGTTTTTCTGAAGCAACACGATGCGTTTCGGAGACATATCATATTCTCAAAACACGCCTCGAGAAAAAATATGGTAAGTCAGCGGCAAATGTCGGTGATGAGGGTGGGTTTGCCCCCCCACTGCGAGATCCACGGCAAGCACTTGAACTCATCCAGGGAGCAGTAGAAGAAGCGGGCTATGCGGATATAATAAAACTTGCCATGGATGCTGCTGCATCTGAATTTTTCCGCCACGGGATGTACCATACGCCAAAAAAGATGAAGCCAATGGAATTGGTTGACTACTATGATGATCTCATTCACACATACCCTATTGTGTCCCTTGAAGACCCATTTGACCAAGATGATTTTACGCCATACAAGGAACTTATGCAAAAGACGCGGATACAGATTGTTGGCGACGATTTGCTTGTGACCAATGTGAATCGCATCAACATAGCGCTCGAGCGTGGACTATGCAATGCCTTGCTGTTAAAGGTCAATCAAATAGGCACCGTAACAGAAGCGATTGATGCTGCTTTGCTCGCCTTTGATCACCGATGGAACGTCATGGTAAGCCACCGAAGCGGGGAAACCGATGACACATTCATCGCTGACCTTGCTGTTGGCCTTGGCTGTGGACAAGTGAAAATCGGCGCACCGTGCAGGGGAGAACGCGTCGCCAAGTTCAATCGCCTCCTCCAGATTGAAGACGTTCTTGGAAAAAAGGCAGCTTATGCGAAGTGGAAACATGGATAATACCTAAAAAAATAATACATGAAAATGATTGAAAATACTACATGAAAAACTATGGCACCCATCACCGCAACACCACAGCATCCCTTTGTCCTCATTATCATGGATGGGTGGGGCATTCGGAAACAAAAAGCGAATAATGCCATAGCGAACGCGCACAAGCCATTCTTTGATTCCATTTGGAAAAAATATCCCCATACAGTACTTGATGCGTCAGGGATGGTTGTTGGATTGCCACCTGGATACATTGGCAATTCTGAAGTAGGACATACACACATCGGGGCAGGACGATTGATACCGCAAGAATTTATGCGGATTAACCTGGCCATTCGTCATGGGTCGTTCTTTCGAAATCGTGCCTTGCTAGAAGCGGTAAAGCGAGTAAGACACACGTGCAAAAACATGCATCTTATGGGCCTTGTTTCTGATGGTGGCGTGCACAGTCACCTTGACCATCTTTTCGCGTTATTGCTCTTGGCAAAAAAGTCTGGCTTGCAAGGGCGAACATTCGTTCACTGCTTCCTTGACGGCCGTGACGTTCCTCCAAAGAGCGCAAAGCGATACCTTGTCAAGCTCGAACAATTCATGCGGAAGAACAATATTGGAGAGATAGCGTCGATTAGCGGCAGGTACTACGCAATGGATCGTGATAATCGATGGAAACGAACAAGAGTAGCGTATCGTGCCCTTGCTCAAGGGAAAGGATATAAATATACTCGTTCGCTGGACGCATTACATGCCGCGTATAGGCGACGAGAAACGGATGAATTTGTAAAGCCAAGTGTTATCCAGTGCAAAGCGCACACGTGCACACACCATGTTAATGCCGATGATTCCATTATCTTCTTCAACTTTCGTGCGGATCGTGCGAGACAGTTAACCCACGCGTTTATTGATGATGTTTTTATTCGATTTAAACGAGAGCGCATTTCAAGGCTGCATCTTGTTTGCATGACGCAATATGATAAGAAAATCCACGCGCCAGTGGCATTTCCTCCTTCTCTTCCAAAAAATACACTAGGCGAAATTATTTCACGGCATGGACTTCGGCAACTGCGCATAGCGGAGACAGAGAAATATGCGCATGTAACCTACTTTTTTAACAATGGCCGTGAGCGTCCATTCCCAAAAGAGGATCGCGTTCTTATTCCCAGTCCAAAGGTCGCAACCTATGACACAACACCAGCGATGAGCGCTCCAAAGATCACGAGGCGCGTCATCGCGGAGTTAGAGAAGCGTAAATATCCCTTTATCGTTATCAACTTTGCGAATGCGGACATGGTTGGGCATACGGGAAAATTTAGTCCAACAGTTAAAGCCATTGAAGTTATTGACAATTGCCTGCGCCAAATTGCAACTACCATCCTGCAGATGGATGGTCAGTGCATAATCACTGCAGATCATGGCAATGCGGAAGAGGAAGCGGGCGTGTATCAAACAAGCCATACGGTAAATCCAGTACCATGCATTCTTGTTTCTAAAAAGATGTATCGCTTGAGGCAGCACGGCACGTTACAGAATATCGCCCCTACCGCTCTTCAACTTATTGGTATCCCCAAACCGAAAGAGATGGTGGAAAGCTTTATTATACATAGAGAAGGAGAATAGGAGCAAAGTATTTATACCCCCACATGATAAACAGGCACATGAAAAGAGGTATGCAGAAGCGCACGCCAACAGTAGGAAAAAGTATCGAAAAAGAAGTGCATGATTACAC
>JACQMX010000037.1 GCA_016203375.1 Candidatus Woesearchaeota archaeon
CTTTCTTCTTCTCTTCTTTTACTTTGCCGATGAAGAAGGCCTTATCTTTCAATTTTTCAAAGGCAACAGCGTTCTCTTCCTCAGAATACTCCTTCGGCACCCATTGAAAGTCCAAGCCGTCATCAAACTTTCGTGGAACAACCTCAAGCACTGGATGTTCATGTCCTTGAAGCGCGTCGTGAAGAATAATGTTCGTCCCTTGAACGCCAAAGTATTCAAAAACTGCAGAGGCAGCAAAAGAAGCGACCCAGAAGAGATTCGAAACAATATCATTTGGCACATCCTTTAGCAAGCCGGTGTGCTTCTTCAAAATAACCTGCACATGGCCAAGGGCGCATGGCTTATCCGCAAGAATGGCAAGAACATGCTCATCCTCGTAGAGCTTTCTTGCTTCTTTATTGCCATCCACTATTCCACAAAACACGCAGTCGCTCATTTTCCCGTAAAAAGCCTGGCAATATCATCAATGGATGGCTTTTTCTCCTCATTTTTTTCTTGCTCGTTTCGTTTTTCTTGTTTTTCTGGCGCTTTTTTCTTTGCTTCTTCCTCTTCTGCATGCGGCTTTGACTTCTCCACAGGCACGGCCTTCTTTTCTTCCGTTTTCTCTTCTTTGTGCTCTTTCTTCTTCGCGCCATGCTTCTTAACAATTTCATTGACAATCGCATCTACGTCTTTCCCCTTGAACATGACAGAAAGCTGCGGATGTTTTGGAACAAGCTGCTTGAACTCCTCCGGCTTCGTGAGAAGGAGTTCAAGAATTGGTTGATTCGCTTCAATGATTGCAATAAGCTTTTCTGGAGACATAGTTTCAAGAAGCGTTTGTTCACCGGTAAACTGCTTGCCCATTTGTTTAAAGTGATTACGAAGCATAATCGTAAGATTATTTCTCAAGTCCGTGTGAATTTTATCTATCTCCTTAAGATCAACAGGTTTACTGGGTATTTCAAGCATAGAAAGATGATCATGATTTTCCCTTGGGATAACATGCAACAAGAAATGCTGACTTTGCTGACCTGCGGCCGCGCCATTCGCTATAAACACTGTACTTCCTGCGGTAAGTAACCCTTGCTGCACGACACCACACAATTGTTGCGTTACCGAAAAGAGATGTTCGAAAGTCTTATCCGGAATTAACGACATGATAGGATAATGCTCTTTGGGCATTACCAGCATATGACCTTTTGATGCTGGATTGATATCCATAACGGCTTGGACTTCAGCATCTTCATAGACTTTTTTGGCAGGAATATCTCCTTTTACAATCTTACAGAATGGGCAATTTGTTTTTTGCTCTTCGATCGCTTTTTGTTGTTCCGGAGAAAGTTTGATGGCCATAAATTGCTCATGCGATATAGTGTTTAAAAATGTTTGTCTACAGCGTCGCCACTTGAGTGATCACAAACGTTGCGTACACTAGCAATAATCCAATACCCTCATCCCAAGTGATCTCGCGCTTCATGATGAAGAGGGTTCCGAAGAAGACAGCGGTAAGCAAAAACATCGCGGGCACGAAGAATTTGCTGACGGAAAACGTGATTGGATTTATCATGGTAGCAAAGCCGAGGATAAGGGTAACGTTCATGACGACACTGCCAAGAATGTCGCCGAACGCTATGCCTGATTTTTTCGTGCGAATGGATTTTAGCTCTACCGCAAGTTCTGGTATGGCAGTACCAAACGCGATAACGAGAAGGCCAACCACAAATGTTGGAATTTGAAACTCATGGGCTATCTGCAAAGAAGAAACCACCAGCCATCGCGCAGAAAGCAACAAGGCGGCAAGACAGCCGAGAAACACCACCATATCTTGCCATACATCTTTGAAGGCGATCTGCTTTTTTATCGTCCCGAGCTCACCCTCCTTGCGGATGAGGATGATAACATATAGAATAAAAGCACCGATCATTATGGCACCATCAAGCCGAGATAGCGTACCATTTAATGCGAGAAGAAGGGGTAAGAGCACCATGCCAAGTACAAGCAGTACTGTCTTGCGAAGGACAGCTCCTTGGACAGCTATTTTCCTTCCAATAAGTGCAGTAAGTCCTAAGATGACGGTAACATCCATAATGCTGCTTCCGATGAGATCTCCTAAAACGAGCTGACCTTGTTTTGCCATGGACGCAATAAACGCTGTACTGAGATCAGGTAAGGAAGTGCCCATAGACACGACAAGGAATCCTATGATATAATCAGAAATACCTGCTTCTCGCGCGTAATGGCCAATAGCTTCAATGGCATAAGAGGCAGCACGCATCATGACAAAGATGCTCAAGCCTAAGATAAGAAGAGCACGAAGCAACGCTTTTCTCGGAACTACAGAAGAAGGCAAAAAAATCTCTATTGCAATGAGGAAGAGAAAAGCTCCTCCAAAGATAAACCAGCTAAGGTTTTCAAAGCTTCGTGTTTTTTTCATATGAAACCTCTCTGATAGGCGCTGCTTTTGTCATGCCCGGTCGAACGACCTTTTGAAGCTCAAGCATGATGAAACCAATGCTTGCAAGCGCCAGGACAATTCCCCATTCTGATACAGAGAGCGGCGTGACGCCAAATATATCATGGAAGAAAGGCACATACAGAATCGCGAGATGAAGCGCAATCGATGAAGTGATTGCAAGCAACAACCAGCGATTTGATAACAAGCCGACTTTGAATACTGGTTTTGTTATCGATCGGCAGCTGATTGCCTGGAATAGCTCGAAAAAAACCATAATAGTGAATGCCATCGTCTGTGCCTTGACGAGATTTTCTCCAGTAAACCAGCTAAAGACAAGGAGGATGCCTAGGGCAACGAGGATTGGATAAGCGATAAGAAACGCTCCAAGCCCCTCAAAGATACTCATCTTCGGCTTTCGAGGAGGCCGCTCCATAATCCCCTGTTCGATGGGATCAACGCCAAGCGCAAGCGCAGGCAGCCCATCCGTCACGAGATTGACCCATAAAATTTGGATAGCGGTAAATGGCAAGGATAGACCAAAAAGCACGGCAAAAAACACCACCAGCACTTCTGCAATATTGCCGGAAAGAAGGTATGCAAGAAATTTTTGAATGTTATCGTACACGCCGCGTCCTTCTTCCACCGCATTGACTATTGAAGCGAAATTGTCATCCGTTAGGATCATCCCACTCGCTTCTTTAGCTACATCGGTACCAGTAACACCCATAGCAATGCCAATATCTGCACGCTTGAGCGCTGGCGCATCGTTCACACCATCGCCAGTCATGGCTACGATATGCCCTCGTTTCTTGAATGCATCAACAATGTAGATTTTATGCCGTGGATCAACACGCGCATATACGGCAATATTTTCGACATGTTCAGAGATATCAAAGTGCTCAAGCTCCTGACCGGTAATGGATTTTCCTTCAATACCTAGTTCTTTTGCTACGGCGACAGCTGTCGTTTGGTGATCCCCAGTAATCATCACGACCTTAATACCTGCACGTTTACATTTTGCAATAGCTTCTTTCACTTCTTCTCTGGGAGGATCCATCATCCCTTGCAAGCCAACAAAAACCATGTCCTTTTCTATCTCGTTCGTTTTCTCTTTGCTAGGCTCTTTATACGCAAAACCAAGGACGCGCAAGGCATCGCTCGCAAATTGCTCATTCATATGAAGGATATCGTCACGATGTTGCTTGGTTAATCGTTGGACTTTACCGTTAAGAAGAACAAAGGAACAACAATGAAGAACAACATCAGGAGCACCTTTCATGTAGGCTATGCGTTTTGGACCTACTTGATGCACCGTTGTCATACGTTTTCGTTCAGAAGAGAAAGGGATCTCTTCTCCACGCTTATATTTCAAGGAAAGAAGTTGTTTGTCTAAGCCGTACTTTACCGCACTAACAATAAGCGCGCCCTCTGTTGGGTCACCAATGACTTCCCATTTTGTCTCATCAAGCTTTGCATCATTATTCAGAACACCAATGCGGAGCAATAATTCTAAATCCTGTGGCTTGCTGGTAAAGGAGCCTTCAGGCTTATATCCAGAACCAGTAACGTCTATGATTTCGCTATCAACATATACTTTTTTGACTGTCATTTGGTTGTGCGTGAGGGTTCCAGTTTTATCCGTGCAAATAACCGTCGTGCAACCAAGCGTTTCCACGGAGGGAAGCTTTCTGATCAAGGCATTCCGCTTTACCATTCGCTGGACGCCGAGTGCCATAGCGATAGTTACTACAATAGGTAATCCTTCAGGGATAGCCGCGACCGCGAGTGACACGGCGGTGAGCAAAAACTCGAAAAGATCTCCTCCTCGAATCACCCCAACAAGGAAAACAATGGCACAAATGCTGACCGTAAGATTACTTAGCCACCGAGCAAGACGGGCAAGTTTTTTCTGTAAGGGGGTTGACTCAGGCTTTGCTGTTTGGATCAGATGAGCTATTTTGCCAATTTCTGTCTTCATACCGGTAGCCACCACCACCGCAAGCGCCTTTCCATTAGTCACAATAGTACCCGCAAAGACCATATTGCTACAATCAGCAATACCTATCTTTACTGGACAAACACCGATAATCTTTCGCACCGGCAATGATTCCCCAGTTAGTGCTGCTTCTTGCGTATGAAGTGCAACAACACGAATGAGGCGGGCATCTGCTGGAATCTTATCTCCAGCATCAAGAAAGATCACATCGCCAGGAACAAGTTCACGAGCATCAATTTCTTGTTCCGTACCATCTCTAATGACTTTCGCTTTTAATGAAGCCATCTTCTTTAATGCTTCAATGGCCTTTTCTGCACGGTATTCTTGTGCAAAACCGAGAATTGCGTTCATAATGAGGATAATAGCGATAACCATCGCATCAATATTCTCATGAATAATAACGGAAATAATAATCGCGCCAAGAAGAATCCAGACGACTGGATTTACAAATTGGCTCAAGAATATTTTGAATGCTGAGATTTTTTCCTTTTCTTCTATTTCATTATACCCCTGTTGTTGAAGCCGACGAGCTGCTTCTTCTTTGGTTAAGCCTTTTTCCGGAGAAACAGAGAACTCTAGCAACACATCTTCCACAGGCTTGCTGTGATGTTCCATCGCTCACCCCTTTTAAATGGAAAATAAAGAGAAGGAGTTTATTAAACTTGCGATTAATAATCCCTTTCAGTAACAGCTTATAGGCCCTTATCCACCGCCGATTCTCGAAGATCCTTAAGATTCTTGAGGAAGTATTCCAAGCAGTCTATTGCGCAAAAGCTAGCCTTCTTCCTCAAGTCTTCTGGCCCAAAGATGAGCGTATAATTATTAACGCTATAGGGTTCAAGCCGACCATTACAGATACAACAGTATACATCATGTTTTTTTGTTTCATCACGAATCTTGCTATCCACCAATTGCAAAAGATGCAAACCGCCCATAGTCAAATCTTTCTTTATTTTTATTAATTCTTCGTATTCTAGATAGTCCATCACGTCACGGAGTTTTTTCTTCATCGATTCACCTCATTTTTGCCGTATTGCTGCTGAGCAGGAAAAAAGAAAAAAGGCAACGAGGGGTGGTTGCAAATATGCATAAACCTCGTGCCTAAAGATGAAGAAACCGCGCCAACGGTACCTCCATCATCTTGCCGGGCCCTGGCGAAGGCTCGGTCATCACACAAGTTATTGGCGATCGGGCATGGAGAAAAAGAACGCCGTTGCGGCAGCTTTCCTCCTAGAATAGGATGCTGCTGGTTGCTTATGGCGAAAACTGTCACCTCTCTTTCCCCTCTTTTAGTTCTTCAAATTCGATATACCATCGGTGGGTTGCCTTGTCGTACTTGAACACGACCTCGTGCTTTTTGGTCTTGTCAAGCGCGAACAGCAATGGCATCGGGATAGTGGTCTCAAAGCTTGATCCCCGCTTGTAGAGTTTTCTTCTCAATTCCGTCATTGCTTCTGCCTCGGGGGTTGCTCATTTATA
>JACQMX010000058.1 GCA_016203375.1 Candidatus Woesearchaeota archaeon
AAGTTACTATAGTTAAGTAGTTAATAATTAGACAAAAATAGGTAATTGAACCATGTCAGAACGCGAAGATTTTCCGGATAGTATTCGATTATTCCAAATGTACCCAAGTGAAGATGAAGCGAAAAGCCTTCTCGCTGATCTTCATCTCCGACCGGAGGAAATCGAAGTAGCCACCAGACTCTTGCCCCCGCTTATCCAACTATACACAGCGCAAATCGCAAATTATGAACGGCAGTTAGCAACCTCGCGAGAAGAAAATGCGAGACTTAAAACACAATTGGAAGAGGATACAGAGGCGGCCTTTGCGTTGATAGTGGAAGAAAAAAAGAAAGCGGATGAACTTGCCAAGAGGGTTGAGGCCTTTCGCACTATCGTGCATGGTTTAGAAGGAACCGTAGATACGCTTACGACAGACTCTCGCACAGATGCGCTTACCGGCGTTTTGAACAGACGAGCGTACGATGAGACGCTTCTAGAAGAATTGAAACGCGCTCAACGATATGAACGACCAGTAAGCGTGATCATGCTCGACGGAGATCACTTTAAGCGGATTAATGATAACTATGGCCATCTTGCTGGCGATCACATTTTGAAAGGATTAGCTAATACGGTAAAGGCGAATGTTCGTTATGGTGTTGATAAAGTCGCCCGATATGGTGGTGAAGAATTCGCCATCATCTTGCCAGAGACAGGCAGTCAAGGCGCTGAGCAGCTTGCAGAAAAAATCAGGGGAATAATGGAAAACGTCCCCCTGTATAATGAGGTTAGAATAACTGCAAGTTTTGGTGTTGCTTCTTATGATCCATTAACAAAAATGGAAATAACTCCTGCTACGCTGACTGATATGGCGGATAAAGCGCTCTATGATGCAAAGCGAGACGGAAGAAATAAGGTTGTTGTCTATAACAAATAATAAACAAATAATAAACACGAAGCAGGTAACAATTTTCAATCTTTTATTTTCTCCATTCAAAAGTGGTGAAAATAACAAGTTTTATATACTAGCCTTATTTACCAATCTTCGAGGGATGGTCACATGTCTACCCAAAGAGGAACTGCTCCACCTATTCATGAGCTCGATGAGCTAAAGGCTAGAGTAAATCGCCATATAGAGATGAGTACAGATTCACTTTCTTCTGTCGCATTAGTTAATATCGATATCAATGATATGAGTCCATGGTATGATGTCTTTGGCCCAACGCAACGTGATTATGCCTTGGAAGCTGTCTTCAACACTATCAGTGATGTGAAACTTGATTATCACGATCGATTGCAATATTTAGGAAGACACCCGTATGATAAGTTCATGCTCATGGATACAGGAAATATTGAAACCCTTGAGCAGCTTGCAAAGAAACTCAAGAGCAGCATCGACGGCACCACTATTCCGAATCCAGGTAATCTGCCACAGACAGAACATCAATGGAAAGGAGCTACCGTGCAACTTGATCCGACGCATCTCACCGTGCGCATGGGAGTGGCGTACCAGCGTAGTGGCAGTGGTCAATATAATGTTGAAGGGTTATTCAGCAAAGTTCTTGAGGCGACAGAAAGCGCGAAAGCGACACCGAGCCAAGTTATGGTCGTCGAATTCAATCCTGCGATCCGATAGCGATTGCGACAGCAACAGAAAGGAATCATACGTGCAACAAAGAGGAGAGGCTATGAACGTTGACGTCGAAAAAATGAGGAAGGAGCAACTGAAGCTCTCGAAAGAGATTGTTCTCCGCGACGAATTTGATAAGCTTAAGCTCATTGCCGGTTGCGATTGCATCTTTGAGAATGAACGAGTTATCGCCACAATTATTGTTCTCGAGTATCCTAGCATGAAATTTGTTGAGGCGAAGTATGCTATCCAAGAGGATGCTATCCCGTACATTCCTGGCTATCTTGCTTATCGGGAAATGCCCGCGATAACCGTCGCATACGCCAAACTTAAAAACAAGCCAGACATTGTCATCTGCGATGGAAATGGCATCTTGCACCCGCGCAGAATAGGAAGCGCCTCGCATCTTGGCATTGCACTGAATACACCAACTATTGGTGTAGCGAAAAAATTGCTTCTTGGCCATGTACAAGAAGGCAAGGTATGGGTGGATAACGAGATTCGCGGCTTTGAGGTCAAGACAAAAGAGGTTTCGAACCCCATTTATGTTTCTCCAGGCCATAACGTGTCTCTTGGCACTGCGTTGAAGCTGGCCATGGAGTGCACCAGGCCACCGCATAAGTTGCCAGAGCCATTGCACGCGGCGCACAAGTACGCGAACAAGGTGCGAAAGAACCGGCCAAAGGAAAATAGCCAGCGTACTGAACAGGTTGCAGTAGAAGCGTAGTTCTTGCATATTATCGTAAATCACGTTGCGTTCTATCTTAGGATTAGAAAAGAAAGATGGTAAAGAAAAAGCTAAAGAAAAATGGCCAAGAAAAGAACGCAAACTCGCCGCTCGGGGCTATCCACGGGCTAAAGCCCGTGGTTTTACGCCCCTCGCCTCTGACAGGCGAGTTTGCGGAATTGAAAATCGTCGGACTAAAGTCCGAGGTATTAAACCGATGATTTTCAATAATTAATCTTCCTTCCGGCGCCGAAGCATTGAATTTCTAATCGGCGCCAACGCTATTCTTTCTCCATAACTATTTGACGTTGTGCCCCTCAAGGTCAAGGGACACAACATCAAAATCGTAGAAGAAACAATGCATTCTAAAGTTCAGATACAAAGCCTTAAATATCTCTATATGCTCTACCGCTCTATGAAAAAAGAGGAAAAGGCACGGGAATATAAGAAGCAAGTGCAGAAGCTCATTCCAAAAGAAGCACAAACATCTGATTTTAATCTTCTTCTTTCTGTTATTGATAAAGAATCCATTACCGATTCGGCTGCTCTCCGTTTTTATTTAGTGCAGGAAATCTCAAATCATCAAGGCATGCTTAAGCAACGACGAGTAGTAAGCACAGAAAATCGGTTGCGTGCAAAAAATGCGATGTGGCTAGATGCCTTAAAGCGTCTTCAGGCACTTTCCGATAAGTATCTACGCTAAACACAAAATATAAAT
Source organism: Candidatus Woesearchaeota archaeon (assembly GCA_016203375.1). Taxonomy (GTDB): domain Archaea; phylum Nanobdellota; class Nanobdellia; order Woesearchaeales; family UBA12501; genus JACQMX01. The sequence goes on from JACQMX010000058.1 coordinate 3,052, forward strand.
AATGTTCTCGATGCCCCTCCGTCTATGAACGCAGCAGATGTCATGGTTCGTTGTTTAGAGAACGAAGGAGTAAAGTACATCTTCGGCTTGCCAGGGGAGGAAAATGAGGATCTGCTCATGTCCTTGGCCAAATCGAGCATCCAATTCATTTCCACTCGGCATGAGCAAGGCGCTGCCTTTATGGCAGATGTCTATGGCAGGCTCACTGGCAAGGCAGGCGTGTGCCTTTCTACGTTAGGACCGGGAGCCACCAACCTGATTACCGGCGTTGCAGACGCTAACCTTGACCACGCACCATTAGTGGCTATCACGGGACAAGGCAGCAGAGAACGGTTGCATAAGGAAAGCCATCAGATGCTCGATATTGTGCAAATGTTTCAACCAATCACCAAGTGGAATACTGTTATTGTTGCGCCAAGCATCATTCCAGAAGCGGTGCGCAAAGCCTTTAAACTAGCTGAAACAGAAAAACCTGGAGCAACGCACATCGAGCTGCCGGAGGATGTGGCAAAGCTGAAGGCGGAAAAAGAATGTCTACCATTAGAAATAGTCAAACTTCGTCGGCCAGCGCCAGACTACAAGGCCTTGGCAAAAGCGCTTGAGTTCATTCGCCAAGCAAAAAAGCCAGTAATTCTCGCAGGCAATGGAGCCATTAGAAAGCTCGCGTCAAAGCAGCTTCGCCTTTTTGTGGAAAAAACACACATTCCGGTTGTTTCCACCTTCATGGGAAAAGGCGCGATTTCAGACGCGGATGAACATTCGCTGTTTACACTAGGCTTGCAGGCAAAGGACTATGTGACATGCGTTTTTGATGAGGCTGATCTTGTTATCACTGTTGGTTATGATATTGTGGAATACCCACCGGAAAAATGGAATCCAGCTGGAGACAAGAAGATTATTCATATTGATTTCACTCCTGCTGAAGTTTACACGCAATACATGCCAACGGTCGAAGTGGTAGCGGATATCGCGTACACGCTTTGGGCGCTTAATCAAGAGATCGAAGACAACCTGTTTCCGAAAGAACGAGCATCAAGAACGCACGACGTTCTCGAACGCCACGTCCAGCGCGACGCCGGTGATGCGGATTTTCCCATAAAGCCGCAATTTCTTATCGCAGAAATGCGCAAGGCGCTGGACGCTTCAGATATTCTCATTTCCGATGTTGGCGCGCATAAGATATGGATAGGGCGAAATTATCAGGCGTATGAGCCAAACACCTGCATTATTTCTAATGGCTTGGCGTCAATGGGCATCGCACTGCCTGGCGCTATTGCCGCAAAACTAGCAAAACCGGTGGCAAAGGTTATCGCGGCAGTCGGAGATGGCGGATTCTTGATGAACGTGCAAGAACTCGAAACGGCAAAACGCCTTGGCGTTGCATTTACGGTGGTGATCTTCAACGACAATGGATATGGATTAATAGAATGGAAACAGCAGCTCCATCACAAGAAAAGCTTTGGCGTAACGCTGACGAATCCCGACTTTGTGAAGCTCGCGGAAAGCTTTGGCGCTCGCGGCGTACGCATCGCGAGCGTTGATGAACTACGAAAGGCATTGGCCAAAGCGATAAATAGTGATGATATTTGGATCATCGATGTTCCAGTGGATTACCAAGAAAACTTTAAATTGAGCGATGAATTATCACGAAATACATGTGAGATAATAAAGTAAAAAAATACATGGCCACCGCTATCATACGCCACACGAAGAAACGATAAAAAAAATTATTTTCTTGCTTTTCTGATAAGCCTTGTTGTGGGAGCTTGTGGTACAACCATAACGTCAAACTCTGCGCCAATAGGATCAGCTTGATGCTTTAAGACATCCTGAGGAAGCAGCTTCACCCGACGGCCTGCCTTGCCGACAACCCGATAGTCACCGTTACCTAGTTTTTTTACGCGGACTTTCTGC
>JACQMX010000040.1 GCA_016203375.1 Candidatus Woesearchaeota archaeon
ACGTAATCGGCAGACGCCTTAAAGTAGTGCGTGATCAAGGGAACATTGCCAAGCGCCGTTTGCAGTTGGCCAGATTTAACGCGCACATTGCAATTGAAGGATTTTGCCGTTTTGATATCTTCAAGCTGCTTGAGCCGCGTATCATTAAGCTGGTAGACATGTTGGTACTTTCCATTTTCACATTCGTCTTCTTCGCAAGCGCGTTCTTTAAAGCTCACATCGCAGCCATAAAGCTCCATGGATTCTGGAATCTTGATGACAACATCCCTGATGCGTTTGATCTTTCCTTCCCAACGATTGTTCAGCGAGATGCCGAGCCTGAAGGTGGCATTCTCGTCTAAACCGAGAAGGGGCTGTGTGGTAATCATGCCAACAGCAATTGGGCCATTGGAATGAATGGCAGTTGGTGTTCTGTCCGTAATGCCATAGAGATCAAGAGGGTCTATGTTTTCTCGACGCATGGCGCGCAATCGGGAGGTTTCCATAAAGTACGCCTTAAGGTAAGCGTCTGTTGGGAAGTTAAATTCGGCATCAAAGGCTACTGTTCGAAAGCCATGAAGCAACGTATTTTCTGGAATGGCACAACCAATATCTTGCTGCTCAAAGCCGAAGATGTCAAAACTAAGAGATGAAGAAGCTGGATCCGGGTTTGTGTCGCCAGTAACCCTTGGCACAACAGGACATGCAAGCGTTGAGCTTAACTGACCTCGATCTGCAGAACAGGCTATAGTAACATGAACATAATCATCAGGATCGAGCGTTCGCGCTTTCAGGGTAGCCCATACATTGACTGGTTCATCTTCATAATATTGTTCAGATGATGGTTGAATATTTTCAAGATAGACGCCTAATGGTTCATCTTTATTTTTGTCTACCTGTGATGCATATATGTCTTCTCCAACTGCCCTGGCAACCAAACCGCCAGGACCCATGATAATATTGGAAATACCTTGCGTAAACTGGTCCCATAATGATGCTGCTGCAGCAGGGGCTTTCTGCACTCCAGTGCGTGCTTCACCAAGTACTTGCTGCGCTTGCGCGCGTTGCTCGGGGCTTATCTCTTCCCATGATGTCGGGAGATAGCCCGAACGTGCAACAGCAGAAAAGGTAGCGACGATAAAAAGCATGGCAAAGATGAAAGCGAGAATCTTTGAGATGCGAGTTGGCTCTCTAATCTGTTGAAAGAAAACAGCATAATACACCCAAATAGGCACGAGGATTGTGTTGGTTATGCCAGCAACAACTGTTCGCACAAGGCTTACAACACCTGGATCTACCGCGCTACCTGCAAAAAACCAGTTGATGCCTCGCGCAGCGTAATTGCCTGCGTAGACGAAGTAGATCGCCATGAGCCATAAGGCGATGTAAACAGGAAACCGTCGGAAAATGCTCTCGTCTGGAATACGAAACACCCATAACCAAGCGAGCAACGCCAAGAAGGCATGCATGTACCATCGAATGGGCAAGCCGGGATTTGCGCCAAAGGCAAAGACATCAATAATATGAAAGATAAACGCAAGCGCGATAAAAATGTTTAGTGGATCAAAAATACCTCCAGCGACAAACTTGCCTCCAGAGGCAATGCCTCTTACTGCGGTATAGCCGACAGCTACTCCTGCGCCTTGTCCGACGCCGCGAGCAGCGCCTTCAGCTACTTCTTCACCAACAACAGCTTTTTTTCCGCCAGCCGTTCGCAACATACCACGGAGACGAGAGAATATGCCTGGTTTTTTTGTTTCCTTTTTCTCTTCAGTTTTCTCTTCAGAAAAGCCTTCCTCTTCTTCTGCCGGTGTTAGGAACAAATGGATCATAAAGCATGAGCATGGTGAGATGCTCTATAGCAGAACTCATCTCACCTCTTTTTGTTTATATGTTTGTATTTAACCAACAGTAACGCGTAAGTTGACAATGTCCATGGTCGTGCGCGGCTTGATTTCAATGACATTATTGCCGCGTTGCACAAAAGGATTTATGCCAAGCGTGAATACGCGCTCCCGCGTGTCGAGACCTCGCTGATGGCCGTTGATAAATAATTCCGCTCGCTTGAGTTCAATATCATCAGGGAACTCCATCGAGAGCACGATATTCGCTGCGCCAGTTTGCGCTGCAGCGAACAGGTCTGGAGGGACCTCAAAATAAAAAGTTGGATAGCCCGCTTCTTTGAGCTTTGATTTGAGCGTTATCGTGTCAATAAGGTACGCGCCACGATTGGTGCGGAAACGTATGGTGTTTTCACCTTGATTCAAGAGCGTTGGGGAAATCTCAATTTCTCGCAAATAGCCACAATCAGGCACTGAAGAGAAAACGTTATGGTCATTCAGGTAGACGTCAAGAATACCCGCTTCCTCTGGCCTGCAGTCAGGGAAGAAGCGTAAGAATGCCCCTTCAAGATTATCTTTTTCTGTTGCCGTTACCAAGAACACCGCCCTTGCTTCGCGTGTGGTGATATCCGTTACATCACCAGTAACGCGGACATTTTCTAGAGCATACTCGTTGGATCTCCAAAACGCAAAGCCAACATCAGAGACCTTAAATTCAAGCGTGTTCTCCGCCTGAAGAAGATCTTTTGAAAGTCGAATAGGCTCTACATTGAGTGTGGTGATTTCATTGTTGAGTACTTCTTGCCCGTTCAAGGTGATAGAAAGCCTGCCTGTATGTGTTTTTGCGTTAAAGGAGAGGTAAACATTATCGGTATTCGGAAGATCAGAGATAGAAAATGTTACCATGCCAACAACCTTGTCAAACCACGCATTTTTTACATAAAGCGTACTCACCGATTTGAGTACCACTGTATTCGTTGTGCTGAATAAGGTTATAGGAGGAACGGTATGCTCGATCTCTTTCTGCGGAAGATAGTCTAATCTTCCAGGAGTAGCGAGAAGCAATGGTTGGCCAGCTCCTGAGGGGCCTTGGCCATATTGTGGTTTGCCCTCCAAGAGTTCTTCTCTGCTTTCCGGCGGAAGGAAAAGGATGTACAAAACGATAAGAGCCGCGATAATAGCTACAAGAACAGCAGCGCCCGTGCCAGATGTCTGTGCCTTGCGTCCCTGGAAACCCATGAATACCACGAGGGAAAACAAATACCTTTATATATAAATGTTTTTCTGTTTTACCAGTATAAAGCGTCATTCCTGAATAAAATAATGGATTAACCTGCATGAAGATCATTCATTCTGATATAAAGCGTGGAGAGGTCAAGGTTAAGGTTGAAAACCTTGATGATCTTTGGTACTTGAGTACAATTATCGAAGAGAAGGATATCCTTCAAGGCCAGACGGTGCGGAAGATTAAGCTGGGAGAAAGTGATCAGGCGGCGAAAGTCATAAAAAAAACAGTTTTTTTGAAAATACGCATAGAAAAAGTGGAATTTTCTAAATACACAAATACGCTTCGAGCATCAGGAACGGTGATCGAAGGCCCTGAAGACATTCCGCGCGGTTCGTACCATACGTTTGCTATTGAAGAGGGCACGATCATCACGATCATCAAGGGGCATTGGCTGAACTATCAGCTGGACAAGCTTCGCGAAGCTGCAGAAAGCCAAGCAAGTAAAGTGCTTATCTGTATATTTGATCGGGAAGAAGCGTATTTTGCATTGATGAAGCGCTATGGCTATGAACTTCTTTCTCACCTTCGCGGCACGGTAGAAAAGAAAGCAGAGAAAGTTAGTGGGACGAGAAATTTTTATGAAGAAATTATCACAATGCTTCAGGAGTATGTGAAAAAGTATGCCCTTGATCATATTATTGTAGCGAGCCCCGCGTTTTGGAAAGACGAGTTTGTGAAAAACCTGAAAGATGAGGAACTAAAGAAAAAAATCGTCTTGGCGACTTCTTCCAGTTGTGATACTGCAGCCATCAATGAAATCATCCGCCGCAAGGAGGTTGAGCAAGCCCTCAAGCAGGACAGGATTGCTCAAGAAATGAAGCTTGTCGAGCAGCTGCTTACGGAAATCGCAAAAAATAATCTTGGCGCGTATGGGATGAAAAATATTGAAGAGAAAGCAGCAATGGGCGCGGTGAACATTCTTTTGGTGACGGATAGTTGCATCCAGAAGATGCGAGAAGCAAACGAATATAGTATGGTAGAGAAGATTATGCGTGCAGTGGAGAATTCCCGCGGAGAGGTGCACCTTATCACGGCGGAACATGAAGGCGGCAGAAAGCTTGACGGGCTTGGCGGCATTGGAGCAATATTGAAATACAAAACAGAATACTAAGTTACTACGTAAGTTGTTACTACGTAAGTTAATACTAACTATGCGCGTTCTTTATCAGCATAACGCACTGGGGTGCCTATCGAAGAGCCAGGTTGGAAATGAACGACGGCGTCTGCTCCAGCCAAATATGCCTGAACTCGCAACCAGAAGGTATCCTCAGCGCGCAAAAAGGTTTCAGGCTGTTTTGTATCAACGCGCTCAAGGGGTTTTCCTAGCTCTCTTGAAACTTCATCGATGGTGCCTTGGTAAACCCGAATTCCTTTTATCTGTTCTTCCATATCTTTGAGATTCGCTTGCTCATATTGCTTCACACTTCTCATGTAATCATCTCTGAACTTTTCTTCTCTGCGCACATATGGTAAAAAAGAGAAGAGACATTCAGCTACCGCTAAAAGGCTATCGCGGCTTGGATTCGTAAAGGAGAACTCAACAAACTTTCCTGAAGCTCTCTCTTGCTGTATAGTTACGCAGAAATCGTAAGCAGGATTATAACCATGTCTTCTACCGTAACCACCTCTTCCACCAAGGACATGAGTAAAATCAGTTTCTACTCGAACCACATCAATAAAATCCAGTCTCCCTTCTAAAGATTCTAAAAATGCTATTGTATTAGCGTCCATTTGCAATGGAACTTTGGGCGGTTCAGGGA
>JACQMX010000041.1 GCA_016203375.1 Candidatus Woesearchaeota archaeon
CGATAGACTATGCCATGTGCGAATCATCCGTGTATACAATGGAATGTAATTGTGGGAGTAAAAATTGCAGGAAAGTTATAACAGGTGATGATTGGAAAAACGTTGAGTTGCAAAAAAAGTATAGTGGATTCTTTTCTGATTATCTTCAAAGGAAAATCGATAAACCTACTTCGCAAACCCTAAAAACAGATTCACCAGTATAAGTAAAATAAAGAATATCCCGACATTCTTCCATACCTTCTGCGCTCTTTCCTTTTCAAAGAGTTTCTGACAGACAAGCTGGAACATCCTGCCGCCATCGCAGATCGGAATGGGCAGCAAGTTAAACAAGCCAATGCCAACATTCAGCACATACATCCAAAGAAGTAAGCCAGCAAGCCACAAGATTACCGGCGCGAGCCATGTGCCATATTTCTGCTCAAACGATTCTTTAATTTTGGTGCTTTGCCCCACATAAATGCCCATGTACGGTTTTTCCGTATCCGTAGGGTTGTTTGTCAGCGTCACTGTGTACGAGCTCACATTCGTGACAATGGTTATCGCATCGCCAGGCTTTTTCGCGCCCAAAAGACTAGTGAAATTTTCAACAGTCGTAATTGGTGTATTATCAATGACCGTTACGAGCTCTCCTTTCTGCATGCCCGCAAACTCCGCAGGATATTTCCCTCCGTCTTTTTCCGCAAATCCGGTAACCTGCACGCCTTGATACTCCACAATGCCAGAGACAAGAGGATTAACCGCGAAGAAGACAACAGCAACGATCAGCAAAGCGACGAGGATGTTTGAAAATGGTCCAGCGGCGAAGATGGAAAGCTGCTCTTTCACGGGCCGTTTGACGAGTTTTTTCTCATCCGGCTCAACGAAAGCGGCTGGTAATATAGGTGCAATAACGCCTAGAAACGCGAGTCCGGAAGACTTGATGTCAAGGCCGTACAACCGTGCAAGGACACCATGCGAGAATTCATGCACGATCACGAGCACAAAGATGGAGATGATGAAGTAAAAGAATGGCACGAAGAATGTGCCAGGAATATCCTTCGCGAATGGTTGCACGATGCCGACGCCAGACACCGCGGCAGGAACAAAGATGAGATTGTACAAGTTATGCAACAAGGAAACAGCGATAGCAACCATGCCAATAAAGCCGACCACAATGCCGGTGTAGCCAAGCCATTTCAAGGTTTTAGGGAATCGCTTAGAAATAGTATCCATTGACGGAATGCCAATCTTTGTACGATACATGACTACATATAGCAAGGGAAAGAATATTTTCTGAATCTGCAATTGCTGCCGATTAAGATACAATAGCAACGCGAGAAGAAGAACAAAAACGATCGCCGCAATTGACTGAACATCCATCATCTTTTTACCTAGCGAGAAGGTTTACTTCTTCCTAACAGGACGCAAGGCCTTAGACTTGCACTTCCTGCAGCTGATCTTTCCCGCGAGCACTTTCCGTATCGGCGCGCGCATCTTGGCCTTGCAATTACGGCAGACAAAGATGCCTTGGAACAATCGGACATTGGCTTCAGGAAATTTTACCATGGAAAATCACGGAAATGATTATTGCATTTGCTATTTTAAGTAGGTTTGACCTGCTTCATAACTTTCTGTGTAAGCACAACCCAGTATAGTACCATACTCCCTTCAACACATTCATTCTTGAGCTCTTCAGGAATGTCAAGCTCGAAGGTTTCATACGTTTCCGCATCCATAACGGTTGCCTTATTGCTCGCGATAGAGAGTACTTGTGCGGTGCGCTTTTCAACAATAGGCGTTTCCACATTATCATGGCCAGGCATGACGATGACGCGCTTTTTGTCATCAAGCAAGCCGACCGCGGTTAAACGCACTTTTGCGTGGCCATGCTTTCCTGGCCGCGATGTTTGCGTGTCAACCACTTTACAGGCAACGCCATCAATAACGACATAGCTGCCTTTTTGAAGTGTGCCAATGCTTACTGGTTTTGTATGACCTTCTACCATCGTCTAAACACCATGTTTTTCTGAATATTTGGGGTTCGGATGTTATATATAAAGGTTGTGATGAAGATTCCTTTGTATGGGGCTATAAAGCCATTAGAAGAGCCTTCTTAAAAATGACCATGGTGCTGGCGGCCTTGGCGCTTGCTGCCCTTGCATGCGCACGCTGCCTACTGTAGTATGTAACCGTCGCTCAAGCTCCTCCTGATTCTCAAACAATCGCTCCTTGCGCCGAAATTCAGATGTGTGAAAATGGTTCCTGCTTCCGGAGCAATGGAATTTTTCCTTTTTGTGCAGCATCTCATGATACATGACATAATCTAAGAGCAATGGATCTTGAATTTGCGTAAACACTTTGCTTACCGTGATAGTGTCTGTCTTGTAATTGTAGCACGCGAGCTTGCGCTTAGAGAACGAGCCCCACTCAAGATTTGGCTGTTCGAGAATGCCGCTGAAATATTTTTCATTAACCCGACCAAATGCTGCTTCAAGCTCTGGTTCGGTTCTTGTCTTTGGTATAGCGATATGAAGACGCTTCACAAAATTGTTATACAAATCTGTATATAACGTCTTTTGCTTATCGCGGAAAAGCCGCAGCATGAGCTCTTGCAATAAGCCGATCTGGATTTCCCTGCTTACCTCTGTCCATTTCTTGCAAAGCCGAAACTCAAGGATGCCTCGATACATACGCACATTGGCATTGTAATCCTTGAAGCGTCCAGAGTAGCGCAACCGTGGTTCATACGGGAGCTGCTTGTCCGGATAGAGAAGCTGGTAGGCTTCTTGGATAAGTATTGTGTCCATAAGACAGTATTCGAGATGCTCCCTTTTAAAGTTTTTGTTGAGGAAAACTTTAACAAAAAGTCTTCTTATGATAGATAGTTGCCGCAAACATTTATATACTCTTTTTCCACAGATAGGAAAAAAGAGTAGTCGTACCATGAACCCTGACCCAGCCACGCACAAAAAGCTCCTTGAATATACCATGAGCATGCTAGCTCAGGGCTGGGATGTGGAAACGATCAAACGCGAGCTGAAATGGGCAGGGCACTCGCCGAAGGCTATTGAAGCTGTCCTTCATGAAGTTCTCGCGAACTATAACAAAGAGGTTCACGCGCCAAAAGAAGCCGTCAAGGCTGTAGAGGCGGAAGAAATACCGGAAGAGTATGTCGAAGAAAGCGAAAAAAAACCTGTTCCAGAAGTTGTGCGAGAGATAGCGGAAGGCAAAGAGGAAGAGAAAGGTGGACTCTCGACATGGGCTGCGCTCTTCCTTATGAAAAGCACGAGCGTAGAGAAAACCTTTTCTGCAATTTATTTTCTCATCATCTTTATTATTATTATCTGGAGCGGCTTAGCGACAGAATCGCCTGTGGCGAATGTATTCGCTGGTTTTTTACCAATTATCCTGACTATCGTGACAATTTTCGCATTGCATGATTACTTTGAGGACGAATATCGATGGACGATTGTGCTTGTGCCATTATTCTGGTGCGCGCTATTTCTTGTCGCGGCAAATTATAGTACATTGCCATTGCTCGCCATATTGGATGTGCAAAACATTGTCATGCTAAATTTTGTTCTTGGTATCATTTTTATCGCCTTGATTTACTACCTCGGCAATCTTGAACGTTCTCTTGTGGAAAAAGAACGCATGAAAGCCATGAAGAAGAAAGTCATTTCCGAAATGACAGGCGAAGAGAGGCGCGAGCGGCACGGCACGGCGTTAGAGCAGCTTGACACTATCTTCCACGAACTTGAGGATCATGCGAAGCACTTGAACATGACCATCAATAAAATTTATTCACAACGCCATGGAGGAAGCCAAGCCATGCGCGCGGCTATCGAGATTCCAGCGGAATGGTTCCAAGAGTATAAACGAACCGGCGTGGCGTACAGCGACGCGAAACTGAAAGCGGCAAAAAATGCCATAACGCTCGTGTATGAACGCTTGGCGGACATGAAGAAAGTGGAGAAAGATGTTTTTGGCCCTGCAGTACTTGAACTCCAGCATCTTAATCGTGACAATCGTGGCAGGAGCAAGATCATTGACGTGATGGTTGCCAATGAACCAGGGCCAATACACGAGCATTATCAGAAAGCACTGGATAACTGCAGCAAGGCGATTGAGGCATTGAAGCAGGCGGGATTGCTGCCGAAGGAAGAATAACGCAAACTCGCCACTCGGAGCTATTCCTGCCCTAAAGGTTAGGTGTTTTACGCTCCTCGCATTGATAGGCGAGTTTGCGGGATTGAAAAATTGCGCACTAAAGTGCGGGGTTTTAAACCCTGTGCCATTTTTCAATAATTTCTAAAACAGTTTAAAATGCATAAGACAAACTATTTATACTCAATTTACTTGTCTTTCTGAAATTAGGTTTACCGCATGGTCGCTCAACTCGACGACATAGTGGGTTTTCCAGTGGGGCTGCAGGTGGAAGCAGCAGGTACCATTAGAGGAGTCTATTCCCTTCTTCAACAAGGCACACTCAATCTCGAACAAGTTCTTGGCCTAACTATCGTCAGAAAAACTACAGTCAATTTTACTCGAGAACTGCTCTACGCTGGAGAACAAGTGCCTTGTGTTCTTAAAGGTTTTACTAGAAATAAAGGTCCGAAACAATATGAAGAATATGATGACATTCGAAAAACGATTGACATGCTCGTTGAAAATGCGCCGGATAATAAGATGGTTATTGTCGGCTACAGCCTAGGTGGCTTGCATGCGCGCGCATATGCACAACAATATCCAGAACATGTCGCGCTTTGCTTTATGGTCGCAACGCCGCAAAAAGGCACACCAACAGCAATTATTGGAAGACTCCTCATTTTTGCAAACGCCTATGGCCAAAGCGTTGAGCAGATGATGCCAAACAACCCATGGATTAGGGAATTAAATAGGCAATATCAACGACATCGCGCCATTTTTGAAGAGCATGGAACACGATTTGTCAACTTCCGCGCGGAACATGATGAGCTCGTGCCACAGCCATACTCCGAGCTTCCTCATGTAGACGCGGAATATCGCTTTGGCGGCCTTGGTCACCTGAGCGCTATCCATAGCGCACGCCTATATCATCATCTTGTCAAGGAAATACGCGACAACTCTGATAAATTGTACCCTATCTTACTCCTCCACGGATTTGGCGTGGATGAGCATATATTCAAACGATTGCGCCGGCAGCTCGAGCAGCATCATCCGGATATAGCAGAACGTGTTCATGCGATCAGTTATGATTATACAAAACCAGTTCTTTTCAATGGCGCATCTCAAAGATAGCGCTTGATTTCGGCAAGCGAATGGATTATGTCTTTTCCCTTTTTTTGCTTTGTTCGATCAAGTAGCAAGGCGCGAATTCCAAGGCTACGTGGAACATCGTAATCAAAGGTTTCATCATCGCCGACAAC
>JACQMX010000048.1 GCA_016203375.1 Candidatus Woesearchaeota archaeon
GCTCGGGGCTATCCACGGGCTAAAGCCCGTGGTTTTACGCCCCTCGCCTCTGACAGGCGAGTTTGTGGAATTGAAAATCGTCGGACTAAAGTCCGAGGTATTAAACCGATGATTTTCAATAATAAAAATAAGAAAACTTATTAACCCTTAAGCACCCGTAAGAATCTCCATACGGCAATCGCTAGCATGGTAAAAATAATGATAAGTATGACTGTCTTAATAAGCAAGAAATATCGCCAGAACTTTTTCTCGAGCGTGTGCTGTCTCTTTATTTTGAGCGCGTGTTGTTCTGCTTTTGTCATCTTATTCCAGCGCCTGCACTAATGGCTGCGCAAATGTGGAGAAAAGAAAGAAGTTAAGCGCGATGCTCACAACCACAGGAATAGCCCCTTTAACGAGGCTAAAGCCCTTGACCATCGCGTAAACTGCCCAGAGCAGAAGGTTATAGACAATCGTCAGAAATTTACCTGCAGTGGTTACGTGAATCCCGGAAAAAATCCCTGCCAAAAGGCAAAGGATAACATAGGTGCCATATCTTCCAATAGTTATCGGACAGATAAGGCGTCCTTGAAGCACACTGGAGCCAAAGACCATAATAATCGCGGCAATGAGCGCGGTGAAAGGGTTATACGCGTAGGCTAAGACGATGGTAACAAACGTGATGAGCTCAATACCCATGTTATAATTGAAAATGCGCGTTGTCAGCGTTGAAAGAATCCCTATACCGATAAGGAAAATGACAAGAAGCGCGGATACGACCGTCTTTCTGAAAAGAAAAAGCAGTAAGAGAAGAAATAAGACCCAATAATGACGTCTCATAAAATTGATAAACGTCGTTGCTATACTTGTTTTTTGCTGATGATGCGCGTGTTCCATAGTCAGTTGAAATAGTTCTCTTTATTTATTCCTGCTGCTTTATTTTAATCTCAGTCGTTCCTTAAGCGCGGCATAGATAAGTGGCAAGGCGATCGTTGCATCGCAGGAAACATCAACATAATTGCCAGAAGGATTCATTTTTCCCCAAGAAACGCCTTCCCGCAATTCCGCGCCGGAACTACCGCCATATTCTGGTCTATCTGTGGTTACCTGCACACCGTATTCCGCGGCTTTCGGTGAAAATTGCATGGCTTGCTGAATGTAATTCTTCGGCACTCCTCCGCCAATATAAAATACGCCCGCTTTCTTGCATTCCCACGCGATATCCAGAATTTCACGCAAATCATCAAACGCGAGTATTTTCACTTTCTTGCCTTTGGCCAATTGTCCCCAGATCATGAGACCAATGCCACTGTCCGCAAGCGCTGGACAGAAGAGCGGGATTTTTTCCTCATAACACGCGCGAATGATGGATGGATGATCCGTTGGCATGATGCTTCCCAATCGGCGAAGAAATTCGGTAATGTTTATTTCTTCGCCAAAGAGCAGATCATAATGCATATGGAGAAAATCTTCCATGCCCCCATAAACTTCATTTGGCATATAGCTATCATACATGCGATCAAGGTGCTGCTTGTTCAATGCGGCATCATCCGCATCCGCACGACCTTGGTAATGCGCATGACCGAGAGCTTCAGCAAAATCGTGCGTGAGCGAAGCGCCGGTTGTCACGAGCACATCAACCACATGATGCTTCAGCATGTCAATGATGATATTTTTCATGCCTCCTGGCACCATGGCGCCAGCAAAGCCGAAGAATATTGTACAATCTTTATCCTTTCGCATGGTTTCGAGAATATCCACCGCTTTGCCAAGCCGTCCAGAACCCATGACGCCAGTTTGTCCCATTTCTGCGATGAGCTCATTAACGGACATTTTGCCAGCTATGGTAATCTGCTTCACCTGCTTCAAAGAAGGACGCCCGTGGGGCGAATGATGACCCCCTATCATGATGGCTAAAAACCCCACATTCTTTAAAAAGGTTTGGTTAAGACACAATCGTAGAGAAGCCAAAACCTTTATAAGCTATAACTTAATCCGATCATCATCACAAATTTTGGAGGGTGTTATCCATGGCAATTGTCGGTTTCAATTTTAACAAGATGCATGTTGAGAGAAAAGGTCCGATAAAGGGCAAGGTCAATATCAAAAACAATATCTCTATTAAAGCGATAGAGAAAACAAATCTCGCGCTTGGTTCGGCAAAGCAAGATGGCTTGCGCTTTACCTTTGAATTCGTCACGAATTATGAACCAAAGGTAGCTGAAATTTTTATTACCGGAGAAGTATTTGATCTTCAGCCAGAGAAGAAAGTGGAAGAAGTCGTGAAAGAGTGGAAGAAAGATAAGAAGATTGACACCATCATCATGACACACGTGCTGAATACCGTACTCAGCAAGTGCAATGTGCAGGCATTATTGTTGAGCAAAGACATGAACTTGCCGCCACATATTCCTTTGCCGAAGGTTGGCTCCCGCCAAGCTGGCCAGGCAAGCACGCAGGTCTAAAACCTTTTCTTTTTTGACTGATTCTTTTTTACGCGATGATAAGCCCCCTAACCAAAACTTTATAAATCCAGCGTTGCTGAAAAACCAAGATAACCATGACAGGAAATGGCAATACGGTCAAACAGCTGAACTTGAAGGTAGCTGAAGCCATACAGGATGATGTCAATAAAGGCATTGTTAGAATTGATTCTCAACTCATGACAGAGATAGGTGTTCGTCCTGGAGATATTGTTGAGCTTCAAGGCGAGCGCGTTACGGTAGGTATTGTTGATCGCGCCTATCCGGGTGATATTGGCTTAAACATTGTTCGCATGGATGGTATTCTCCGTAGAAATGCCAAGACAGGAATTGGCGAAATCATCAAGGTGCGAAAAGCGGAAGTGAAGGAAGCAAAGAAAGTAGTTATTGCGCCGGCGAGAAAAGGCGTTCACATCCGCGCACCGCAGGAAATTTTCAAGCAAGGGCTTTTAGGAAGAGCAGTGGTCAAGGGAGATATTGTATCACTTGGCGGCTCAAAACGACGAAGAAGCGCCATGACCGGCAGTCCATTCTTTGAGGATGTATTTAGCATGCTTGATGAGAGCATGATCGGCTTTGGGGATCTAAAATTTGTTGTTGTGGACACCAACCCAAAGCAAGCAGTCATTATCACGGACCTTACTGAAGTAACACTAAATCCTGAAGCTGTCGAAGTAAAGGAAGAGGCAATTCCTGAAGTCACGTATGAAGACGTTGGCGGCCTTGAGGAAGAAATCAAAAAGATCAGGGAAATGGTCGAACTTCCGCTCAAGCATCCGGAAATTTTTGAACGCCTTGGCATCGAAGCGCCAAAAGGCGTCTTGCTGCACGGACCTCCAGGAACTGGAAAGAC
>JACQMX010000049.1 GCA_016203375.1 Candidatus Woesearchaeota archaeon
CTTTTTCATCTTTATTTTTTCTTTCCATTCTCTATAAATAAAACACATTGACACATACCAACACACTAATTATGGCAGAAAGTATGCAATAAAAGCAATAATCCCTAATCTTAAACGCCTGAATGCCGATAAGCAGCGCCGAGAATAATGCACCACCAGCTGTACCTATGCGCAACAATAAGTACATCATTGCTTGCCACGCAGGCACAAAAAATGTCGAAAGCATGGCAAAGAGGAGCCCGCAAAAGAACAGCAAGCCGAGGGTTTCGTTGCGCACGCCAAACATATGCGACCATCTGCTTTCTGTGACGACGCTGCAGTCATGGTTGAGCGGGCACACCAATGGCTTCTTTTTTTCTGCATGATGCTTGTAAACAAGATATCCAGCATTAATCGCGCCAAGCAAGACCAAGACAAAAAAGGTTGTTACTTGAATCATTTTTTCTTTCCTGGTGCACTTTGCATATGCTGTTTTTCATAATGCAATACTGCTAACGCTAATGCTGAAAAAAGAATGGCAGCATCTCTAAAAATAAGATCAAGAGCTTGAATATTAAAAACAATAATTCCAAGCAAGGTTAACGCTGCCAATACTGCCGCATAGAATGTTTTCTTATCACTAAGCAGCCATAATCCAAGACCAATTTCATAAACTGAAAAAACATACAAAAGAATATTGAGATTAACAAAATTACCGAGCCATTGCGGGAACCACACGATCCATGCTTCAGGATACAGCATCTGGGCTGTGGCAGCGTAAAGAAATGCTATAACCAGCCCAGTACGAAGAAGAAAATCAACAATAGTCCCGCACGATCTCTTTTCCATGCGCTAATAAAAGAAGAGCTAGGATAAATATGTTTTGTTTTATTGGGCATTTTGAAAAGTTGGCTTTCGCCTCCTTTTTCAAGATGTTCTATGCGTTTTCATGCAGTAACCAAACGCCGTGTTCATTCTATCGCGTTCCGCGTTTCATGCTGTTCGCTTGGTCCCACCCACCTTTACGATGTCATCTTGCTGCTACCATTTTTGTTCTTGCGCACCTCGAGGATCAAGTGGCGCAAGAACAAAAATTGTTGTGAGAAAAGAATGGCGCTGGCGACGATTAGACGTATGGGCGCATCGTCGCCGGAATGAAGATATCCTATTTTACTTTATTTAATGCTTACGTTATCTTATTTAATCCTCACCGCCTCCAGATTCCTCGGTGCAACCGTCTCTATCTTGTTCTGCTTATGGATGCTAGAAGCAAGATCAAGGCATCTTGAATTTTCACCATGGTTCACAATGACCTTCTTTGGCTTTGGCTCGCACTTATAGATGAAGTTCATCAGCTGCTTTCTGTCCGAGTGACCAGTGATCTCGAGCTTGTGCACTTCCATCTTGACTTCAACGATTTCCTGTTCTTTGCCAGCGCGGAAGGTAAATGTTTTCTCACCCATCTGCACGCGCCTTCCAAGTGAGCCTTCCGCCTGATAACAGGAGAAAATAAGCGAGTTTCTATCGCTGCCGGCGAGTGTCTTGAAGTACTCCACGGAAGGACCGCCCATGAGCATGCCGGATGTCGCGATGATAATGCAGGCGCCCGTTTCCTCAAGAACTTGCTGGCGTTCCTTCGCTGAACCAACGCGCTTGAACGTCTCGCACAAGAAGGGATTATTATCCTTGTGGAATATCTGCTTGCGAATATTTATATTCAAAAATTCTGGATACGCTGTATGGATGGCTGTAATGTCCCATACCATACCATCAACGTAGACAGGAACCTTTTCTAGTTCACCAGTGCGTATAAGGCGCTCAAGAAGAATGAGCACTTCCTGCGATCGCCCAACGCCAAGCGTTGGAATAAGGATTTTTCCTCGGCGTGCAACCGTTTCCTTAATGACGCGCGTCAGAAACTCATCCACTTCTTTTTCTGGTGGCATCACATTGTCCTTGCCGCCGTACGTTGCTTCGATAAGGACGGTTTCCAAGCGAGGGAATCTTGTAGACGCGGGCTCGAGCAAATTCGTCCTGCCATATTTCATGTCTCCGGTGTACAAGAAATTATGAAGTCCATTGCCAATGTGTAAATGGCTCATCGCGCTGCCCACAATATGGCCAGCGTTGTAGAACGTCAATCGCACATCAGGGGTAATGTCCGTGACTTCTTCATAATCAAGAACGACGGTATGCAAAACCATCTGTTTGATATCATCTGTTGAGTACAATGGCTCTCTGCCTTCGTTGCGCATGATCTTGATCATATCAAGCTGGAGAAGCGCCATGATATCTCTCGTTGGCGCGGTGCAGTATACTGGTCCTTTATAGCCAAACTTAAAGAGGTAGGGCACAAGACCAGAATGATCGAGATGCGCGTGGCTTATGATTACTGCATCAAGCTCATCAATCTTAAATTCTGGAGCGTCAAGGTATGGGTAGTCATCCGAAGATGGATCTATGCCACAGTCGAGCATGATTCGTGATTCAGGCGTTTGCAACAGAACGCAGCTTCTTCCCACTTGTCGTGCCGCGCCAAGATGCGTTACTCTTACCCATTCATTCTTCTTGCCGCGGATCCACCCGTCATAGACTCGGTGGCCGGTCTTGTTGAGAAATTTCTTGCGCTCGTCCGCATTCTGGTAGAGGACAGCGCGTATGTTCTCGATGATGCCGGACTTGATGGCTGGCGTGCGGCGGATGAGCGGGACCCAGAAGGTCTTCTCGCGTATCTCTCGAAGCAGGCTTCCCTGCTTGCCGATCGCAAGGCCTGGCTTTTCTGTTTCAATGATCACTTGACTCCGTGGTGGA
>JACQMX010000050.1 GCA_016203375.1 Candidatus Woesearchaeota archaeon
CGCGGGGGTGGCAGAGCCTGGTCAAATGCGCTAGCTTGAGGGGCTAGTTCCTTAGTGGATGCGAGGGTTCGAATCCCTTCCCCCGCACTTTACAATCATCAAAAACAAAAAACCAGAGAAGAACTATGGTAAAACGAACAGGACCAACAAACGTGCAGACAATAGCATTAGTTCAGCTATTGCGAAAGCATGCTAGTGAGCAGAATATCAATCTCTGGAGACGCATCGCGGATGATCTTGAAATGTCGACACGCCAACGACGGGAAGTCAATCTGTTTCGGTTAGATAAGCACACGAAGGAAAATGAGATGGTCATTGTTCCTGGCAAGGTTCTTGGCGGAGGAGATCTTCGCCATAAGGTTACGGTGGCGGCGTTTAATTTTTCCCAAAGCGCTGTAGAAAAAATCAAGAAAGCGAATGGCTCCTGTTTAACAATTCCAGAAATGCTTCAAAAGAATCCAAAAGGACAAAACGTGAGGATAATCGGTTGAGACTATGATCATCGACGCAACAAACCTTATCTTAGGACGGCTTGCAAGCTATGCAGCACAGAAAGCACTCTTAGGAGAAAAGGTAGATATTGTCAATTGTGAATATGCCATTGTTACCGGCAACAAGGCAAATATTATTGCGCATTATATGCAAAAAATACATCGAGGTATCCCGTTACAAGGACCATACTTCCCAAAGCAATCTGATCGCATCGTGCGAAGAACCATTCGTGGCATGTTGCCTCATAAGCAAGCAAAAGGACGTGATGTATACAAGAATGTTATGTGCTACCTTGGCGTTCCTGAAGATTTTAAAGGTAAAAAGTTAGAGACAATCGAAGCGGCAAACATTGCAAATGCGTCCACGCTTAGATACATACCATTAAAAGAGATCGCAAAACATATTGGAGGAAAGGCATAACGTTTGGTGAATGATCATGGCTGCACAACCCAAGAGCAAAGTCATTTTAACTTCTGGTAGCAGAAAGCTTTCCATAGCTCGCGCTACCTTGCGCCCAGGAAGAGGCATTGTTCGCGTTAATCGCATGCTTGTTGATTTATACCAGCCAGCGATGAGCCGCATGAAAATTATGGAACCATTGTGGCTTGCTGAAGATTACGCAAATAAAGTTGACATTGACGTCCGTGTATTTGGTGGCGGCGTAAACTCAAGCGCGGAAGCCGCGCGACTTGCCATAGCACGAGCGCTTGTGGCGTTTGCTGGCAAAGATGAATTAAAACAGCGCTTCCTTGATTATGATCGTAATATGCTTGTCGCGGATGTCCGATATAAAGAAACGTGCAAACCGAACGATTCCAAAGCACGCGCCAAGCGACAGAAATCATACAGATGAGGTAAAAAACCATGATAATTCCTGTTCGATGTATGAGCTGTGGAAAACCAGTTGGCCATCTGTGGGAAGAATTTCAGCAGCGCGTTAAGGATGGCGAAGATGTCAAGAAGGTTCTTGATGATTTTGGCTTGGATAGATACTGCTGCCGAGCCTTGCTGATGGGTCATGTTGACCTTATCGATACCGTAGCGCAGTTTAAGAAATTCTAAATTTTTCTTTTATCATTATTTCTTAGTATGTTATTAGCATAATTAGTGTAATATGAGTATAATCATTTATGACAACAACTTTAAATACCTCCCCCTGCCTTCTCCTTTGTAATGGTAGAACTCTTAAAGATCCAAGAGAAGTGGCAAAAAAAATGGGCGGAAGCGAAAGTCTTCGAAGCTGATGCCGCACCTGGCAAAAAGAAGTTCTTTCTTACCTTCCCGTATCCGTATGTGAATGGCTTGCCGCATGTTGGACACCTTTTTACCTTAATGCGCGTTGAGGCATTTGCGCGCTACAAACGCTTAGCGGGGTATCATGTCTCGTGGCCGCAAGGCTGGCATTGCACCGGAAGCCCAATTGTAAACGCGGCGCGTAGAATCAAGGAAGGTGAAGAGAAGCAGATCAAGATCATGAAAGACTTTGGCCTTACGGATAAAGAAATAAAGAAATTCGTTGATCCTGAAATGTGGGTAAGGTATTTCCCAAAAGAATACAAAAAAGATTTACAAAACCTTGGCTTAAGCATTGATTGGCGAAGAGAATTCATCACTACTTCTCTTAATCAATCGTATGATAAGTTTATCCGTTGGCAGTTCAATAAATTAAAAGAAAAAAATTATGTTATCAAGGGCAAGTTTCCAGTTGTCTGGTGCCCGAAGGAAGGC
>JACQMX010000038.1 GCA_016203375.1 Candidatus Woesearchaeota archaeon
GATTGGGATGCCTTCTTGCAGACAAATAGCATAAAAAGATTCTCTGCATTAAGCAAGGGATTTTATGATCGGCAGATCCACAAGGCAAAGCAAGCGCTTGCTACCGAGGATGTTTCTTACTTTGCAGAAAACTTGCCGTTAGGGCAAACGTGGCGATTGTACAACACCTTCCGTGAGGATGCTGTTTTTCTTGACATAGAAACATCAGGATATTATGGCGACATTACAGTTATAGGCGTGTACGATGGCCATGATACAAAAACTATGGTGCGCGGCCACAACCTAGACAAGGATTTGCTTCGCAAGACATTGGCGCCATATAAACTTGTTATCACCTTCAATGGCGCATCATTTGATCTTCCCGTGATCAAACGCTATTTTGGAAATATTGTGCCTGAAGTACCGCACATCGATTTGCGCCATGTTTGCTCAAAGGTCGGGTTAACAGGCGGGTTAAAACAGATTGAAAAAACGCTTGGCATTCAACGAGCAAAGGGGGTAGAAGGAATCAATGGGGAAGATGCAGTCTACTTATGGCAGCAATACAAAGCAACAGGAAAGCGGGAATATTTAGAAACATTGGTTATGTATAATGAAGAGGATATTGTGAATTTGTTGCCGATTGCGGATAAAGTGATCAGTCAGTTATGGGAAAAGATGAGAAAGCGTACATCCTAACGATATAGGCAAAGCTTTAAAAGCCAAACAAATCTCTTCTCTTTATGTTTAGACAGCGAAAGACAAATCAAAAGAGCGATTGGCCATACCCTGAACGCGAAGGCGTCAAAATCATCAAAGCAGAATACGATGATGGTAAGGAATGGGTACAGGATCCTGTTGGCTACTTTACCATAAAACCATTCTACAAGGAAAAGAAGATCGCGTGCAGATTCTACACCAACGATCACAAGCGCAAATATCTTATTTATGGTGATCGTGCGCGGGACATTTACAATACTATAGTGCGTATGGGATTAATTTCTCGCTTTGAACATGCCGCTTATCTTGGCAAGGAACTCATGAAAGCGGAGATCGCCGTGAAAAATAACTTGCATTTTAATCAAGATGAAGATCTCAACCTCAAAAAGAAGACAACAAAAAAAGATTATGAATATTATCGATTATGAGTTGATGCCTTATGAAAACTATCATCGCTGAAGATTTCAATTTGCCGCATACGCTTGCTTCAGGGCAGATCTTCCGCATTATCAAGCATGATAATTTCTTTTATATTCTAACGAATGATGAGGTTTTCAAGGCAAAACAGCAAGGAAACAAGCTCTATTTTGACGGCGTGAGCAGAAAATTTCTCACCAACTTTTTCCGCCTGGATGAAGATCATGCCTTCACCATTTCCCGCATCAACAAAGACGCGCACATGGAACGCGCTATTGCCTATTGCCATGGCTTGCGCATTATACGTCAAGATCCATGGGAATGCACCATCTCATTTCTCTGCAGCTCTGCATCAAACATCCCGAAGATCCAAATGAATCTTTTCAATCTATCAAAATTGTTTGGGAAAAAGCTTGAATATGACGGCATGGCGTTTTATACTTTTCCTCAACCGGGAAAAATAAACAACATACAAAAAATACGCGCCGCAAAAACTGGTTTTCGGGCAGCATACATAAAAAAAGTAAATTCTTTCTTGAATGAAGAAGCAATTGCACGGATTGTGGAATTACCTTATCCTTTAGCAAAGCAATCACTGATGCGATTGCCAGGTATCGGTGAAAAAATCGCTGATTGCGTCAGCTTATTCTCGCTTGATCACTTACAGGCCTTTCCTGTCGATACTTGGATCAGGAAAAGCATGCAGGAATTATATTTGCATGGCAACCCAAAAGAAAAAGAAATTGCAACTTTTGCGCAGGATTATTTTGGGGAGCTGGCAGGATATGCGCAGCAGTATTTGTTTCATTATATGAGAATGATTGGGAAAGAGAAAAAATAAGAAATTAAAGTTTAACCCACGTAATATTATCTCCAATCTCTGTATTGCTTGCAGCAATCATACCAATGGGCAGTTCTATAACATATTGTGCTAATTCTTTGGATGTTGCCGCAGAAAATGGTTTCAAATGTTCCTGTATGGCAACAACTTTCTGCTCTTTATCCACCCAAAGCACATCAATCGGAAAGAAAACAAACATCATATGAATGCCTACTTTCTGCTCTTTGTGGAAGGCCATAACCAGCGAGCGCGGCTTGATAGAAAACATAAGGCCTTTGCATCGAGAAAAGAATGAGCTGCATAATCGATATTCAGCGGCAAGCAAGGTTCCTTTGGTTTGGTTCTTAATCATAATATTCCCGAAATTTATGTATAGCCCGTTAAAACCAAAAATCTCCATTGGAAATGATGGAGGTTTATAAGGACGGATGTATAGTTTTTAAAAACAAAGTATTTATAAAGGTTGCCTCCCTTATAAACGGTATTTATATTTCACACATTGGGGGTATAAAAATGACAAAACATGACATAAAGGTGGTAAATATAGTCGTTTCCGCCTCTTTAGGGCATGATATACCGCTAGAAAAGATGGCTGCGACATTATCTAATACCGAATACAACCCAGAGCAGTTCCCCGGCCTTGTTTTACGCATAAAGGAACCGAAAACATCCGCTTTGATATTTAGCTCTGGAAAAATTGTATGTACTGGCGCTAGATCCATGGATAAAGTCAGAGAATCCATAGATAAGATCATTAAAAGCCTGGAAAAGATCAACATAAAGATTACGATAAAACCGGAAATTAAGATCCAGAATATCGTGGCCTCCGGCACTGTTGGTATGGACTTAAACCTCAACACCCTGGCCATGAAACTGGAAAACACTGAATACGAGCCAGAACAGTTCCCCGGCCTTGTCTATAAGCTTGCTGAGGCCAAGGCTACCTTCCTTCTGTTCAGCAATGGAAAGGTTGTCTGCACAGGAACCAAGAGTGAGGAAGAGGTCCATAAAGCATTGGAGAAGCTCATTGAGAATCTGAAAAAGATTAAGTAAGGACCGAAAAAGCTCTTTTTATTTTACAAATTTTGCGAAAAAATGGGGGAAACGATTATTAAGCTCAAGATAGAGCTCTCTAAAGATGGTGATCCATGGAAGCGGTAGAACAAATACGGCGTTTTGCTGAATTCGTCCAGCTGCACCACCATACTGAGCTGCTGGAGAAAATCAGTAAAGGTGAAGAATTTCTCACTATCGATTTTGCTGAGCTTTCAAAATTTGATCCAGATCTTGCCAATGCGCTCCTTGACCAACCGGAAGAGGTGATAAAGGCTGCGGAACTTTCTATTCACGAGTTTGATCTTCCAACAAAAGTTAAGGATTTCAGAGTACGGTTCTACAATCTTCCTGAATCGCAATGGATCATGGTTCGGGATATCCGAAGCGAGCATATCGGAAAAATCGTTGCGACAGAGGGCATTGTCCGACAAAAATCTGACGTTCGCCCGCAAGTAACGAGCGCCAGATTTGAATGCCCCAGTTGCGGGAATATTCTTTCCGTGCTCCAACTGGATATCAAGTTTAAGGAACCAAGCAGGTGCGGCTGCGGAAGAAAGGGAAAGTTCAAGTTGCTCAGCAAAGAGCTGGTCGATGCGCAACGCATTGTTCTCGAAGAAGCGCCAGATGAGTTGGAAGGCGGCGAACAGCCAAAGCGGATGGATATTTTTCTTAAGAAAGATCTTGTCAGTCCATTGAGCGATAAGAAATCAAATCCTGGAACAAAGATTATTGTAAATGGCATAGTCAAAGAAGTACCTATCACGCTGCGCGAAGGCGGGCAATCTATTCGGTTTGATTTGATGATCGAGGCCAATTATCTCGAAGCAATTGAAGAGGATTACGCGGACATCTTGGTCACGCCAGAAGAAGAAACGAAGATCAAGGAACTCGCTGCCGACCCGCAAGGGTTTCAGAAACTGACAACATCGCTTGCCCCATCTATCTATGGCCATGATCGAGTCAAGGAAGCTATTCTTCTACAGCTTGTTGGTGGCGTTGCGAAGATGCGCGATGATGGTGTGCGGACAAGAGGTGACCTTCATATCTTACTTATCGGCGACCCCGGAGCTGGAAAATCACAAATGCTCAAGCGAGCGCGCATCGTTGCTCCAAAGGCACGCTATGTTTCTGGCAAGGGCGCGTCAGGCGCAGGCCTTACTGCCGCGGTTGTGCGGGATGAATTCCTCAAGGGATGGGCGCTGGAAGCTGGAGCGCTCGTTCTCGCGAATAAGGGCTTTGTAATGATCGATGAATTGGACAAGATGTCTAAAGAAGACAGGAGCGCGATGCATGAGGCACTTGAACAGCAAACAGTTACCATTTCCAAGGCAAATATTCAGGCAACTCTCCGCGCTGAAACAACAGTCCTTGCAGCAGCAAATCCAAAACTTGGACGATTTGACCCCTATGATATTATCGCCAAGCAGATTGATCTTCCTCCAACACTCATCAACCGCTTTGATCTCATCTTCCCTATCAAGGATCTTCCTGACACAAAGCATGATGAGAAAATGGCCAGCTTCATCCTTGAGCTTCACAAAAATGCATCGCGTGGCGAAGCTATCGTCAGCACTGATCTCCTCCGGAAATTTATTGCCTATGCGCGAAAGAACATCAAGCCACAACTTACTGATAGCGCCATAGAAGCGATTAAGGAATATTATGTGTCTATGCGCAACTCGGGAAGTGAGGAAGGCGGCATCAAACCGATTCCAATTACCGCACGACAACTCGAAGCTATTGTTCGGCTGGCAGAAGCCAATGCAAAACTCCGCCTATCAAATAGCGTGGTAAAGAAAGATGCCCAACGCGCCATCGAATTGGTAGATTACTGCCTCATGCAAATTGGTCTAGACAAAGAAACTGGCAAAATTGATATTGATCGCATTTCTGGCGGCATACCGGCATCGCAGCGTACAAAGATCATTACCGTAAAGGAAATCATTGCTGATCTCGAAGGCCAATATGGAAAGACGATCCCCATAGATTCAGTTGTAAAGGAAGGTGAAGCACGAGATTTAAATGCTGAACAGGTGGAAGACGCCATTGAAAAACTGAAGCGGAGTGGGGACATCTTTGAGCCAAGAAAAGGCCATATCCAGAGAATATGAAGATGGAAAGCGCACCAGAGCTTCAAGAAAGAAAAAATATTGAACGCCAAACAGCGGTGAAGGTTTGGGTACAACAGATAACTAAAGGACAGTATGTGGCAACATCTGGCTGGGAACCGAATTATGTTCTTTTCAGGGATAGGAAAATAACACGCGCGAACATCATGGGCGTTGTGGTACAGAAATCAAATAGCAACGTACTCAATTATGATTATATCATCATCGATGATGGAAGCGATAAGGTCATGGTACGCGTGTTTGAAGATAGACAACTTCTCCTAGATATGCGTGTAGGAGAA
Source organism: Candidatus Woesearchaeota archaeon (assembly GCA_016203375.1). GTDB lineage: Archaea > Nanobdellota > Nanobdellia > Woesearchaeales > UBA12501 > JACQMX01. The sequence continues at coordinate 5,424 of JACQMX010000038.1, forward strand.
CTCGTCAATATCGTCGGCAAGCCACGCGAATACGCGAATGAGATTTACCTCGTGCCAGAGATCATCAGAAAGATTGACAATCCCTTATGGCTAGAGGTTCGAAAAAGAGAATTAGAACGCATGCCCACACCTATTGAGAATGGAGTGAAGGAAGTTCTTGCAGAGGAAACGCCAAATGAAGAGGAAGACGTTGATGATGTTATCACGCCTGGCGATAAATTTTTAGAGGTCATTCGTAAACTTGATCATGGGGAAGGGGTAGATGTTGAAGAGCTTCTAGCAAATACGCATGAAGAACATGCCGAAAAATTGTTGCAAAATATGCTTCTCCGTGGTGATATTTTTGAAATTAAGCCAGGAAGGATA
>JACQMX010000039.1 GCA_016203375.1 Candidatus Woesearchaeota archaeon
AAAAGAAATTGATGATGCTTATGCTATCTCTACAATTTTTAGCTTAAAATTCAAGTTCTTTCCAGCGAGTGGGTGATTCAGATCAAGGTATACCTGTTCTCCTTCAACTTTGTCTACCTTTACCATAAACTGTTGCCCGGTTGGCGCGCGCATGCTGAGAATCATGCCCGGCTTTGGCTCAAGATCTGGCGGCAGCATTTTTCTTGGCACCGCTTTTACTAGCGACGAATCACGTTCGCCATAGCCATCAGCCGACGTTACTTTTATCGTTTTCTCTTGGCTAACATTCATGTCACGAACGCCATCATCAAACCCCTTGATGACCGTACCTTTGCCAACCGTGAATTCCAGCGGATCACGGCCTTCAGAACTGTCAAATACGGTGCCGTCATCAAATGTACCAGTATAATGCACTTTAATTACGTCGCCTTCCTTTACTCTCTGATCTTGTTTTGCTGCCATACGATCACACCCCTAATATCAGGTATTTAGCATTATTATTTGTTATTTTCCTCAAAAAAGTCATACGCTTTAAAAAGGTTTTGAAAGCACAGGCTCTGTCATGAATCTCGCTCGACGTGCGTCTCGCTCGGTTGGTGTCGGGTTCGTGATGTGTTGAAATGTCAGAAATATTCCACCGGTCTATTTGACCGGTGGGCAAAGTCCACCATTGGGCAGGAAGGTGGTATATTTCTGAGCATGCTCAAAAACGGTGGGGGCGAGCGAAGCGAACATGCCGCCAGTCTATTGACTGGTGGTCCCCCGCCGTTTTTGACAAATAAAACAAAAATCTTCATTCCGCCGGCCAACCGCTTCCCGGGACTATTGGCCGGCAACATCTTTCTTTGGCTATATTGCTTTAACCAAAATAAGGGCGTTGTTCGCTCATTAGGCTTCGGAGGAGCCTGAGCGAACGGAATGATAAAGAATTATTCACGCAAATAGTACGCTCACAAAAGCAAACCCCTGCTACATTCCTGACGGAATCAAAGTTTGGAAAGCACAATGTTTTTATACCGTGGCAACAAAAGAATATTCTATGCTGCTCAGCTTCCGTGAAATTATTGACATCCTCATCATGACCGCGGCGATGGGATATATCTTTAAAGATGTCTTTCGGAAAGAAGAGTATCATGGATATGACCCTCTTGAGGCCTTAAAACATTTTCGCTATACTTCTGGATGGCAGGACTTTAAGTTTGCTGCATTGGTGACTGCCCCCGCCATCATATTTCATGAGCTTGCCCACAAGTTTGTCGCTTTAGCATACGGATTGCAAGCGACATTTCACGCTTCCTATGAATTTCTTGGCCTCGGTATTCTTTTAAAACTCTTCAATTTTCCATTCATTTTTTTTATTCCAGGCTATGTGAGCCATAGTGCGGCTGCTTCCCATTTGCACGCCGCCCTCATCGCCGGCGCCGGGCCGTTTATGAATCTCTTCTTTTGGTTTGCTTGCAGAACCATCTTGAAAAATAAACCATTCATTCGACGGCATAAAACTTGGCATAATGCACTTTTTCTTTCCGCGCGAATAAATATGTTTCTATTCATCTTCAACATGCTTCCTATCCCAATCTTTGATGGAGCGCAATTCTATGTCAATATGTTTCATGCCATGTTTGGCTGATCAACAGGCTGATCAACAAATAGCAAAAACTTTAAAAAGAAGAAGCGAACTATCTTCATAATGCAACAATACCAAGGTGCTCATTTTTCTCCAATTTTTCATCTAGGGGTGGGGCTCGATGCCTGAGCATGGCAAAACAAAATTTATTATTGTCACTGGCGGTGTTCTCTCTGGCTTGGGCAAAGGCATTGCTACTGCGAGTATCGGCAATCTTTTGGCAAGCCAATTAAAAGTTATCCCGATTAAATGTGATGGCTATCTGAATACCGATCCTGGCACGATGAACCCTATCGAGCATGGCGAAGTATTCGTGCTTGATGATGGTGGAGAAGTTGATATGGATTTCGGTCATTATGAACGTTTTCTTAATATTCCCTGCAAATTCAAGTGGAACCTTACCATGGGAAAGGTCTTCGAGGCCATTCGGCAAAAAGAACGTCGAGGAGATTATTTAGGAAAAACCGTGCAGTTCATTCCTCATGTTCCAAACCTCATAAAAAATTGGTGGTTTGAGATCAGCAAAGAGGAGAAAGCTGATGTGGTGCTTATCGAGATTGGCGGGACGGTCGGCGATATGGAAAATGAGCTGTACATCGAAGCTGCGCGCCAGCTCAAGAAGGACATTGGAGAAGACAATGTCATGTATGTTCATGTTACGTATATCCCAATCCCTTTTGGCACAAACGAGCAGAAATCAAAACCAACACAGCAAAGTGTCAATCTACTTCGGCAAAAGGGACTTGCTCCTGATCTCATCATTGGACGATGCAAAGAGCTTCTCTCTAAAGAAATTAAGCAAAAGATCGCGAGCTTCTGCGATGTGGATGAAAGCGCCGTTATCACCGGTTTAGACGTCGATACTATCTATAAGATTCCCCTCCTCTTTGAGGAGCAAGGCATCCTTGATATACTAAATAAAAGACTGAAGCTTCACGTAAAGTCCAATCATGACGCCTGGAGAAAATTAGTGGAGGGTATCCATAATGGCCATGAATCCATTACCATAGCGCTTTGCGGAAAATACACGCGGCTTGAAGATTCGTACGCGAGCGTGATCGAGGCATTAACCCATTGTGGGCCACATCTACAATGCGATGTAAAGGTTAAATGGATAGAGACCACCGAGGAGAATAAAGTGGAGAAAGACTTGAAAGGGGTGCATGGTGTTATTGTTCCTGGCGGCTTTGGTGGCAGGGGAGTTGAGGGAAAGATTCGCGCGATCCAATATTGCCGTGAAAACAATATCCCCTTCCTCGGCTTGTGCTATGGTCTTCAGTTGGCGGTTGTTGAATACGCGCGCAATGTCTGCGGGCTTTCCGGTGCACATACGACAGAAGTGGATGAGCATACGCCACATCCCATAATTGACATTCTTCCAGAACAGCGTGCGGTAACGGAGAAAGGCGCCACGATGCGTCTTGGCGCGTATGAAGCGTGGGTGAAAAAGGGAACAAAGGTGCACGAGCTCTATGGCTCCGAGCGCGTGTCAGAACGCCATAGGCATCGCTATGAAGTAAATCCAGCTTATCATGATACGCTCCAGCGCAATGGCTTAGTCTTTTCTGGCATGTCTCCCAATCAACAACTTGTTGAGTTTATAGAACTTTCAAAACATCCTTATTTTGTCGCAACACAGGCGCATCCAGAGCTCAAGAGCACCCTCATCAAGCCAGCGCCACTTTTCTATGGTTTAGTAAAAGCAGCAAAAGCGTTTACCAAGGCTTCAAAAGCCTAAATATGAGGTTTTTGACCTTCTGCTAAAAACCGTAATCATTTTAAATACCCCCTTGTTCTTGCGCGGTATGTCCAAGAAAAAGCTTCGAAGAGAGATGGCGCGGCTTCGTGCGCTTGGGTTGCAGAAGACTTCATCAACGCCTGAAGCAACGCATCCTGAACCAGAAGCCATGAAAGTGCAGCACATGCCGAAGCTGGAGCCTTCCGCAAAAAAAGGATGGAAGGCTTGGTTGATGCGCTTGTATGAGCAAGATTACAAGAAGCTTACGTACTTCACCATTATCATTCTTTTCCTCGCCATTGTTCAGATTGGTTATCAGATGGCAACTACTGGGGATTTTATCAATAAAGGCGTCTCGCTCAAAGGCGGCATTACCGTGACCATCGCGAATGCAGCCATGAGCCCTCAAGCTGCAGAAGAGTTTTTCCGCGATACATTTCCACAACAGGATATTGCTGTTCGAGGCATCACCAGCACCGGTGGAGCTCAAGGATTAATCATCGATGCTGACATGCTTGATCCAGATAAAATTGCGCAATTTCGCACGGTAGTGGAAGAAACCTTCAAGGTAACTTCTGATGATTACAATGTAGAAGAAATTGGCTCTGCACTCGGCTCGAGCTTCTTCAAGCAAGTTATCTTATCTCTCCTTGTTGCCTTTGTGCTGATGGCGCTGATGGTGATCATTTGGTTTAGAAATTTTGGGCCATCCATGATTGTTATCCTTGCTGCATTCTGCGATCTTATCGAGACAGTTGCGGTAATCAATCTGCTTGGCATTAAAGTATCGACGGGTGGTGTAGCCGCATTGCTCATGCTCGTTGGTTATTCTGTGGATACGGATATTCTTCTTTCGACGCGCGTGTTGAAGCGCAAAGAGGGCACGGTTTTCAATGCCACGGTAGACGCCTTCAAAACAGGAATGCTCATGACCTTAACGTCGCTTGCCGCGGTCACTGTTGGTTATCTTGTTTCTTCATCTGACGTGCTCCGCCAAATCATGCTGATCCTTCTCATTGGCTTATTTTTTGATATGTTCAACACATGGATACAGAACGCCGCGCTGCTGCGATGGTATCTCGAGCATCAAGAGCGCAAGAAGGCTGCTCGTGGAGGCGCATGATAATGGGCAGCGTTAAAAAACTCTTTACCAATGTCCGGATCATCATCCTTATTGTCACCTTGCTTCTCGCTGTTGTCGCTATTCACCCCTCCCTTGATCGAGAGGGAGTCGCCATTAGAAGCGTCGTGCGAAATAGCTCCGCTACGGAATCGGGCATGCAAAGTCCATTACCTAACGCACAGCCGATGAGCAGGGAAGTCATTATCGCAATGAATAATGCCCCCATCAAGACCGTGGATGATTATTATGCGTTTGTCAGTACCCTTGACATAAATCGTTCTGTGCAGATAAAAACGAATAAAGGCTTGTATCGATTAACAACAAAACCATTAACGGAAACCATTGTTCTTAATGAAACAGAACTTGTCATGATCAATGAAACGGTGCAGGTCAATAAATCGATAGATGGCGAAACGGTCATGGTCAACGAAACAAGGCAACGCCAAGTTGAAGTGCCAAAGACTATAAAAAAAATCCTCGGAACAGAGGATATAGGTCTTACTGTCTATGAAGCGCCAACAACAAACCTGCGTAAAGGCCTTGATTTGCAAGGTGGAACGCGTGTTGTTCTCAAGCCAGAAGAGAAAGTATCCGATGATGATATGGAGATTTTGCTCGCGAATATGCAGCAACGCCTTAATGTCTTTGGCTTGAGCGACGTTACCATCAGAAAGACAAAGGACCTTACTGGTGACCAGTTTATTGTTGTTGAAATACCAGGAGCGAATGAGGAAGAGATTAAAGACTTGCTCGCAAAACAAGGCAAGTTTGAGGCAAAGATAGGCAATGCGACAGTATTCCGCGGAGGAAGCGACATCACTTATGTTTGCCGAAGCGCTGACTGCTCTGGCATTGATCCGCAGCGCGGTTGCAGCGGAGGCGCTGGCGGACAAGTATGCCGGTTCCAGTTTGCCATCACCTTAAGTCCTGAAGCGGCGCAGCAGCAAGCGGATATTACCGCAAATCTTGATGTTATCACGGAAGGCAGTGAACAGTACCTTTCTCAGCAGATTGACTTATACCTTGACGATGAGCTTGTTGATTCGCTCAACATTGGCGCGGATCTTCAAGGAAGGGCGGTTACAGATATTGCCATCAGTGGCTCTGGCGCAGGCCAAACAAGGCAAGAGGCGATTGCTGACACCTTGAAGAACATGAAGCGATTGCAGACCATTCTCATTACTGGCAGTTTGCCGGTGAAGCTGAATAGTGTGAAAGCGGACACGATTTCCCCGGCGCTTGGCAAGGAATTTGTGTCCAATGCCATCCTTGTTACGTTGCTCTCTATCGCTTGTGTTGTCGTGATCATCTTTGTTCGATACCGGAAACTTATGCTCAGCATCCCGATTACTATCACGATGCTCTCTGAGGTCGTGCTCATGCTTGGCCTTGCTGCAACGGTTGGCTGGAATCTTGATCTCGCTGCTATCGCAGGTATAATCTTTGCCACAGGAACTGGTGTCGATGACCAGATTGTTATTATTGATGAAGTGCTGAAG
>JACQMX010000042.1 GCA_016203375.1 Candidatus Woesearchaeota archaeon
ACCGCAAAGCTTTTAAACCTCAAATCCTCTCTTTATTCTTAAATAGAGGTGATATTGTGGCTACTAAGGTGTCGGACTTCAATTTCAAAGAGGAGGTTAGTGAAGAAGTCATGCACCATAAGATGTCTACGAACTGGCCCGCGCCGCTAATGGAAAAAAACATTCGGGTTCCCATGCGGTGGCGAGTGGTTTATGAGGCGTACAATCAGTCTATTGAGGATTTCTATTTTCGAGCCATGGATTATCTTCAAGAGGAAGAGGCCTTTCCCATTTTTGACAAAGTAACTGACCTTTTTGCGGCATCAGAGCAATCCGCTTTCTTTGGCGCCGCACAACAACGCCTCGGCCTGCAACAAGATAAGGTTTCCCAGTTTCTCGCAACAATTGGCAAGATGGTCAAGGAATTATTCCAGCTTGTCCGCGAGCTGCGCATCCTTGATGAGCGCCTTCAGATTTATTACGAAAGCTACAAAGGCGATCTTCCCGCTGAAATCACGCTTAAAGGTTATTGGATAGATCTTGTGGAAGGTGGAGCAAAGAACCCAGCATCTGTCTATGGTATGGCCCGTGAACTTGGCTTTGTCACCTTGCCTGACCTTTTCTTTGGCACTCCTCCTATGGGTTCTGCGCAAGTAGACAAATATGTCAATAGTCTGGAGTTTAACCGCAAAGTGCTCGAAGTCCTCATGCGAAAATTGAAGTCTTATCTTATCTGGAAAGAGCAGACCTATAAAGAGCTCAAATCCCGCCGTACTTTCACGCTCAAGTATCTTCGCCAGCATTACGATATTGTTAAGATGTACATGAACTGGGTTAAGCCATACCTAAGAAATATTGAGCGCCTTTCTATGGATCAAGGAAAAATGCTTTCACCTAACCTCATCAGCGCCTTTGAAGGTTCGATGATTGAAATTGAGGTTCTCGCGAAACGGCCAATAGAGGCAGGCGGTCATGGTGGCCATGGCGGACCCGCATGTTACGCCATTTACTCTCTCCATTTTGATTATCGTACAAGACCAGAGATGAAATACATGCAAGAAGGCTATCAGCGTGGGCCATCACATATTGGAAGAATGATATTCACGCTTCGCGCTTACGCTTGGACGCAAGCTGAGCTAAATAAATACAAAGAATTTCGAGCCCGAGAAGACTTTGACATGCTTGCTTCAATCGACGCTTCTGTTAAGGCGGCATACTCTTCCCTTGGTGAAGACTTAGAGAAGTATCTTCGCGAGTCTGGGGAAGAACTGTTGCCGGAATTTGCTAAAGAAAAAAAATCAGAGAAGAAGAGAAAGCTCAACTTATTCGAGCCATTCAAGGCTATCTTTAAAAGTCCCGCAGCTATGCATGCGGAAGAGCATGGTGGGCATAAAGAAGAGCACAAGTGCCCAAAATGCAAAATGAAGCTAGGACATGGTCCATGGTGTGAGCATTGTGGCCATGAACTTCGCAAGCTAACGCGTGCGGAAGCAATGAATTTGGAAGATGCTCGCGCAGAAGCTGAAGAATACTGCAAGAAACATTTTTACAATTTCCAGAAAAGGTATAAGGCAGCGTACGGCTTCATCTACTAGCTTTTTAAGCTTCATCCAGAAGCTATTTAAAGCTGCAAGGCCTATTATCAGCATGATAGACCAAGAAGCCTTGAAGACGCTGAAGCCAGAAGAGCGCATTACTCGGCTCAAAGAGATGAGCGAGGAACGCAAGCGAGAACTACAACTCATTGATGCGCTCTTGAAAGAGACGATAGTCATGCTACAAGCAGATGAGGTTTCCTCCATGCAGGAGAAGGATCTCCTGATGCGACAACTTGCCGCTACCACGACAACCGCTGCAGTGCATGAAGAGCAGAAAGCTGCAGGTGTCGCGCTTGATGAGCGCATTAGACATGCGGTGCTTGAAGCTGGCGCTGAAGAGCGAAACAAGCTTGCAGAATTGGCTGAAGCAGCTACCATTGCTGGCATGTACCATGCTCCAGCGCTTGATCCCGGTGAAATTCGAAAAGAATACACAATGTTTGAAGGATATTCGCCATTCAAACAAACTGGTTATGAAAGCTTGTGGAAACAGCAAGAGGATAACAAGTTTAAAAAACATGAAAGCAAAAAGGAAGAGCGAAACCCATTGTTGCTCTAGGTGAAAACATGATCTTCAATGAACGCGGGCCATACAACTATGCATCTGCTATGGATAGAGAGTATGTTGCTAATACGCAACCAGAGTTTATGACCGCATACCATGGCATGCCTATTGAGAAGCCAATTCATGGGGAGCAGATTACGGAGCCAATTCTTACCACCGGTCAGATTGGTCAAACTGTTAGCGAAGGTCCTGGTCAAGGAACTTTTCTTGATAGTGTTCAGGCAGCCATTCGAAAAGGTGCGAAGAGCGTTGAGTTAAGCATTAGTACACGTGCTCCTGGTACCGGACCTGATTTTTATACCAAAGACAAGCTTCGTGAAATTCGGGAAATGGCGAAAGCCAATCAGGTAGAGCTCGTTTCTGTGCACGTTCCTGTGGAAAAGGTAAGTAACCTGTCTGGTTTTGCCGGAATCAATCAAGGCTTTGTCGAAGAGCAACGCTTCATGCAACTGAATGAAGTCAAAAAGGCCATCAAGTTCGCTGCGGAAACCACGAATGGTGGTGCTATTGTTGTTCATACTGGTGAATTTCAGCGCGTCATGAGCGAGCAGCCATGGGCGAGAACACAGTATGGTGAGATTCGCGCGTATGAGGAAGAGCCAGAGCGATTTGTTGCTTACCTCGTTGATGATCGCACCGGTCGTGTTGTAGCGGATGCAAAAAAGACGCAAGTTGTGTATGAGCCTATTTATGTCACCGCAAGTGATAAAGGTCTCGTAGGACGACGAGATCCGCAGACAGGACATGTCTTCCGTGAAGATGATTGGCTTGATATCAATAATCAATGGGTAGATCCGACAAATATGGACCGACTTTTTGATCGCGTTCCCAAATGGAATTCGGAGAAGACCCGTTTCGAAACGCAACGGCTGACATGGGACAATTTCGTCAAGAAGGCTGAAAAGTGGAATCGAGAGAACACCGATGAGATAGCTAGAGATCCTAAAAAGCGCATGACTCCTGAGGAAATGTATTATCGTACTGTCGCCGAGACGAATGAACTCCAATATCGTGGTTCATCGCTCTTCTATGCGCAAAACTATGAGCAGTACAAACGATTGCGTGACAAATACCAAGAAGCATTGAAGGTTTATGAAGATCTGGAAAGACAAGTACCTGAAAAAGATCGCTGGAAACTGATGAAACAAGAAGTATTTGATCGAATGGGAATCACGTTGCCAGAAAATATCATGCCAAGCGAATATCTGAAACGCGAAATCAAGGACATGGAAGATCGCATGCGTCATACGCACGAGGCTTCATCTTCAGCTGATGCCCGCGCGGATCAAGTTCGGGAGGATATGCAGCACATCAAGTCTGTTGCAAAATACGCAAAAGACCAGTCAGTGAAATCGTACACCGATGCTGTTCTATATGCCATTGATGTGACGCAAGAGCATCATCTCAAGAATCCACTTTTTATCGCTCCAGAAAATATTCTTCCAGAGATGGGTTATGGAAGCCACCCGGATGAACTCATCGAGCTCGTGCAGCTTACCAGAAAAAATGTCGCGGAAAAGCTCATGAGAGAGCGTGGCATGTCTCTACACAAGGCGGAAGAATTGGCTAATCGTCATGTCATGGCTACTCTCGATACCGAACATTTAGGTATCTGGCGGAAGCACTTTCAGCGCAGATCTGGCGAGAGCGAGGATCAGTTTACCCAGCGTTTCAATGGCTGGTACATGGAGCAGGTCAAAAAAATGCAGGATGCTAACATTATTGGCCACATCCATATCGCAGACGGTTTTGGTTATGAAAACGCCAATCTTCCCGCGGGAACGGGTATCTTGCCTGTTGTAGACGCGGTAAAATATCTTATGAAGCGTGGTTACTCTGGCCCGTTCTTATCTGAAGGTTATGGCGATGCGGAGCGCATGCTGCGAGATACATGGAAGGCTTTTGGCAGCCCTATCTACAGTTTAGTCGGTCCTGTCGCTCCCGGTTCTGGCACGCGATGGTCCGATGTACAGCATTCGTACTTTGGACACACCAACCCACCAAATTATGTCTTTGGCGCTTATTCACCATCAAATGATTGGACATTGTGGAGTCAGACACCTATGGAGTAAACGTGAGCGAAATGCAAGGCCAGACTACACAAGAACGCAAATACCTTTATCCATTAGAGTACGCGGGAACAAACCTTCAAGATATCTTTACCTACCTTTCAAAATCAGTAGAAGTTCTCTTTGTTCTTGAAGGAGCAAAGCCAGTTGCCCGATTTCCGATGGCAGAATATGATCTTCCACACATTGCTGACTTTTGCTCAACGCATGGCCTCGCGATGACTCGCTCGGATTATAAAATTTTAAAGTTCGTGCCTTTGGATAAAGGGTACGCGAACAAAGGGTATCGCTTGCCAGTAACATCTCCAATGATAGGTGATGTCTTTGTTTACCTTTCCAGATCTCCGGAGCTGGCGCAAGAAGCAAAAGTTGCGGATTACATGAACGATCACGCAACGCTGGGAAAGCTTCTTGGCTATCCAGAATGCTGTACAAAATTTTTTACTGAAAACAAGGACAAGGTCCAAGATGACGATGATTATGTGCGTCTCGCGCTTAAACACTCTCGCATGAAGCACGCGGAGCTCAATGTGCTGCCACGATATTTTGATGTCACCCTGCTGAGCCATTTCCCATGCAGTTTCGATTGCCAAGCCTCCTTGCAATTGGCCATTCGCTATCTTGAGACAATCAGGAAAAATAGCTATGGATTAGCTGAATACGTCCTTAACACGCTTCGCAAACCAGTTATCCTCACTGAGCAGGATGGTGTCCATCTCCTCTTCCATGAGCAGCAAGAAGGCAATTTCCTGCGTTTTGGCGAGGTCGCGAGCACGGTTACCAACAATTTTCACCACCAATTAGCGCAGGCAAAGATTATTAATAAGGATCATCCAGGTCTTGTCCTATTCAGCTAGGTGTTTCCCATGTACATCATTGATACCTCGGCGCATACTCCAGCGTGGAACAAGAAGTACATCCTTCCCAGCCATGTCTATGCTTCTTATGGATTTTATGCCCCTTTTGCGTCAGGCAACACCGGCCTTGAAGATGACCTTTCCTTTTTCAAAAAAGAGTGGATACTGTATGACCGTGAGTAAGGCAGCGCATGCGCAGCATGCTATTCCATTACAGATTATCTATAGGCATACCAATCTTTTTCATTATTTTCCTTCGTTGACACAAGCGCTTGAGGTGCTATTTGTTCTTGAAGGCATCAAGCCTGCAGCGCAACAGCTTATCCATAATGACAATCTTGCGGCAGTGCGTGGCTTTTGCCAGAATATGAAGCTTGGCTTCGCTAGTTCGCCTTCCGGCACCGGTTGGCATCTTGCCATGCTCGCGGAAAATCAGGATGTTGCAGATCACGCCTTGTTTTATGCGCACATTGGCAATCACGCACGCCTTGGCGACGTTTTGGGATATCCATCATGCTGTGTTGGTAATTACCTCGATCATATTCGTCGCGTTGCGTCGGAGGAAGAGTACGCGTTGCTTTCGCCGCAGCACGATAATCGAATTCCATTTGTCATGAATTATCTCCTTCGTTCGCACGACCTTTCCTTATTGAGCCATGTGCCCTGTTCGTTCCTTTGCGTGCAATCAATTAAGCAGGCAGATAAATCTCATGCAACATTGAAGAAGTATAATCCACAGCTTGCTGATTATCTTCAGGGTGCTCTGCGTGGGCCTGTTATTGTGCATCAGCACGCCGCACATCCGCTTCGTGATTATAGCATTGTTGGCGACGATGTTTATTACAAGCACGTATTACCCACAAAAGAAAATCACATGCATGACGTTTTTTCCCTTTGTAATAAAGTGCAGGTAGTTCAGCCAAATCATGTAAAACTTTGCCAAGGCGACCATGTGGTGGATGAGCTTCATGGTGACCATGTACGATTTTTGATGTTTGAGTAAGATTTTCGATTTTTGTCGTGATCTCCGAAAAATAGGTTCTTGGATGAGTAAGCTTTTCGGTTGTTTTGAAACATTTTCATCTTTTTCTCCTCAAGAGTTTAATTTCTTGACAACTATACATTCTATATGAAATTGGTCACGCATTACAAACGCGACATTGAAAACCTATTTGCAAAGCGTTATGTGCGCTTTGGCGTTAGTATTGAGCGTTTGCGTTTTTTCGCGCGGAAGACGGTGAAGTATGGCCATCTCGTTCAGGTAAAGGTTGGGAAGCAGGTATTGCCGGCGTATTATTGTTGGTTTTACTCTGGCTTTGGCGTGTATGTCGTGTATTGGGATCTGCCGCAGGTTGCCTATGACGAGCAGAAGATATTTGCTGTCATCATCGAGAATCCAGCGCACGATGATGCGCGCGCAACAATCAAGCGCCCTCCATCCATATTCTTTGCTGTTGATTGGTTTTATCCTAGCTGATCAAAATGGAATTTACCTACACATTACATGCTGAAGAACAAATTGAAGCAAGAAAGATGCCTAAAATATGGGTTGAGGAAACTGTAAAATTTCCGGATGTGACCAAATATCAAAATGGTAAATATTATGCCATTAAAAAGCTTAATGGGTTAACATTAAAAGTTGTTTATACAAAAGAAAGATATATAAACATAATAA
>JACQMX010000044.1 GCA_016203375.1 Candidatus Woesearchaeota archaeon
TGTCAGAGGCGAGGGGCGTAAAACCACGGGCTTTAGCCCGTGGATAGCCCCGAGCGGCGAGTTTGCGTTATCCTGTTCTGCCAGCCGGCTTAACTTTTTTCTTTTCATTATATACCTCTTTTTGTTTCCCCTCACCTTTCGAGGGGAGACAAAAAAGGATAAGCGTGCTTAAACAGAAGGGCGCGGCGGGCGACCCAACTGTGAGCTTTTCGATAGGGTTGTAGAATAACAAACTTTATAATCTCCCGCTCGCTTTTTACCTTTTTAGTATGAAATCTTTCAAAGGGCGCTCTATTATCTCGATTATTGACTTCTCCACCGAAGATATTATTTCTATTCTTGAAACTGCCAAAGAAATAGAAAATCGCAAAGATAAAGGGACACTTCTTCAAGGCAAGATTATGGCGTCGTTGTTCTTTGAGCCTTCCACTCGAACACGGCTGAGTTTTGACGCTGCGATGCATGGCCTTGGCGGCAGCGTTGTTGGTTTTGCGGATCCTAACATCAGCAGCGCGAAGAAGGGAGAAACGCTCCATGACACCACAAAGATGATTGAAAACTATGCGGATGTTATTGTTGTTCGGCATCCACTTGATGGGGCTGCGCGGCTTATGGCTGATTCCACAACAAAGCCAGTTATAAATGGAGGCGATGGCACGAACCAGCATCCAACGCAAACATTGATTGATTTGTACACCATAAAGAAAACGCAAGGAAGAATCACCGACCTTCACATCGCCATGGTCGGTGATCTGAAGTATGGCAGGACAGTGCATTCACTCGCCATGGCGCTTGCCAAGTTTAAATGCAGGCTATCATTTGTTTCTCCAGCATTGCTTCGCATGCCGCAATATCATCTTGATGAGCTTCGCAAGATGGGAATATCATACGAGGAATACACCAATATCGAAGAAGTCATCGGCGACATAGATATTCTCTACATGACTCGCATCCAAAAGGAGCGTTTTCCTGATCTTGATGAATATAACAAAGTAAAGAATGTTTATACTCTGCACAGAGAAATGCTCGAACATGTTCGGCCGAATCTTCGTATTCTACACCCGTTGCCGAGGGTGAATGAGATCAGTACCGATATCGACGACTTACCCTATGCGCATTACTTTCAGCAAGCAGCCAATGGGGTTCCTGTTCGTCAAGCCATTCTCGCGTTAGTGTTGGGGGTGAAGCTATGAGCGAAGACAGAGCACAGAGAGAGCACCACGGAAAAGAGCTTCGCCCCTATAAGGTTTATGCCATCGCCAATGGTGTTGTCATTGATCACATTCCTGCAAAACGGGCATTGCAGGTGTTAGAGATACTTGGTGTGCACCCGCATATGGGCGAGGAGAGCGCAAAACTTGGCGGCACCATCGTTACCCTTGGCATGAATATGGAGAGCTCAAAGCTCGGCAGAAAAGATATTGTGAAGATCGAAAATAAAGAGCTGAGCAAAGCCGAGTTGAACAAGATCGCTCTTATCGCTCCAGAAGCTACGGTAAATATCATCCGGGATTCTCAAGTTACTGAAAAATTTCAGATAGCTATTCCTTCATTTTTGGAGCATATTGTCAAATGTCCAAATCAAAACTGCATTACCAACCATGAAGCTGTCAAGACAAAGTTTGTGACAATAACAAATAATCCGTTACACATTAAATGCCATTTCTGTGAGCGTGTCGTTGATCAGCAGAAGATTCATCTTGTTGGGCAGTAAGAGATTAACAAATCTCAGAAAAGATTAAAAAGGCTTGTTGTTTCTTTTCTGTCAATGATCTACGAACCGCGCGAAGATTCATATTTACTGGCGAAGTGGGCGAAAAAGCTTTCCTTTGGAAAAGTTCTTGACATGGGCTCTGGCTCTGGCATACAGGCAGAAACAGCTCTGGCATCACCAAAAGTAACAAGCGTTCTTGCTGCGGACATTAATCCTGAAGCAGTTGCGTTGCTCACGTCAAAAGGCATCTATGCAGTACAATCAGATTTGTTTTCTAAAATTTCTGACAAATTAGGTAAATTTGATACAATCATCTTTAA
>JACQMX010000047.1 GCA_016203375.1 Candidatus Woesearchaeota archaeon
CAAAGAATGACAAGACATACTATTTCTGCAGTTTGGGCTGCCAAATGGTATTCTTAGGAAAACACCAACCAATGATACCTGCCATACCTTCTCAAGAAGAAACAAAGGAAATGCAAGAAAAAGCTGAAATAGAGGGGACATCAAAATGTATTCTGGGCATTACGGGCATGCATTGTGCTAGTTGCTCACGCCTTATTGAAAAATCCCTGCTCAAAGTTCCTGGGGTAAGCAAGGCCAATGTAAACTTTGCGGCGCAAAAGGCGTATGTTGAATACGATTCGAGCAAAGCATCGACCGAGGCATTGGAACAAGCAGTAGCCAAAGCAGGATACGGTGTACTCCGAGAGCAAGAGCATAAAGGAGAGGTAATGCTTCGCATTACGGGGATGATGTCCGATCATTGTGTTGGCATTGTGGACGCAACCCTACGCAAAGTTGTCGGTGTCAAGGATGTGAAGGTTAATCTTGCAACAGAGAAGGCACAAGTCTGGTATGATGCTGTTCGAGTTAAGGTCTCTGACCTAGTCACTGCGATAAAAAATGCTGGCTATGGCGCAGAGCGGGCCGCTGCTCCTGACCTAGAAAAGGCAGCGCGAGAAAAAGAGATAAAGACTCTGAAGCTAAAAGTATTTTTCTCCTTCCTATTTTCTCTCCCATTAACGTACCTCACCATGGGTGATCTTTTCGGCTTACCAAAGCCATCCTTCATTGACAAGTATATGCTTATCGTGCAACTTGTTCTTGCAACTCCAGTCGTGCTTATCGGCTTCAATTTCTACACCAGCGGCTTCAAGGCTATTTTCAAGAACCGAAACCCGAACATGGACAGTTTAGTTGCCATAGGCACAGGAACAGCATATTTATACAGCCTCATCGCTTCTAGTATATTCTGGCTTGGGATCTCCGCGGAGAAACCTGACCTTTATTATGAAATTACAGCGTTACTTATAGCGTTTATCCTTTTCGGCAAGCTGCTTGAGGCTGTTGCGAAGGGAAAAACCAGCGAAGCCATCAAGAAGTTGATGGGTGTGCAGGCAAAAACGGCCATCGTGTTTCGCAATAATCAGGAAGTCGAGATTCCAGTTGAAGAAGTTGAGGTTGGGGATATTGTCATTGTCAAGCCAGGACAGAAGATCCCTGTTGATGGGATTATTATCGACGGCCATTCGAGCGTGGATGAGAGCATGATTACTGGGGAAAGTATTCCAGTAGAGAAAACAAAAGGAGACCAAGCTATTGGCGCAACAATAAACAAAACTGGTTCGTTCAGATTTAAAGCCACAAAGGTTGGCGCGGATACAACACTTGCGCAGATCATCAAGCTCGTGGAGGAGGCGCAGGGAAGCAAGGCGCCTATCCAGCAGCTGGTAGATCGTGTATCTGCCTATTTTGTTCCAACGGTTGTTGTTATTGCGCTCTTCGCTGGCGTTGTATGGTACCTTGTCTCTGGACAACTGGCGTTCGCGCTTACCATTTTCGTCGCGGTGCTGGTTATCGCGTGCCCCTGCGCTATGGGTTTGGCAACGCCAACGGCGGTCATGATGGGCACTGGCAAGGGAGCAGAGCATGGCATTCTTATTAAGACCGCGGCAGCCTTACAAAAGGCGCAGGAAATCACAACAATTGTGTTTGATAAGACGGGCACGCTCACAAAAGGCAAGCCTGAAGTTACGGACATCGTTCCCTACACCGGCGAAGGGAATGAAGTCTTACGGCTTGCCGCTATTGCCGAGAAGCGTTCAGAGCATCCACTTGGAGAAGCGATTGTGAATGATGCAAAGCGCAGAGGAATAGCCATACCCGATGCACAAAAGTTTAATTCAATTACGGGCAAAGGCGTTGAAGCAACATATGGCAAGAAGCGTATCTTGCTTGGCAATCGCGCCCTCATGAAACAGGAGAAAATAAATTTTGATAAAGCGACTTTTGACCTTGAGCGCTTGGAGAATGAAGGAAAAACTGCCATGCTTATTGCTGTTGGCAAAAAACTCATGGGTATTGTTGCTGTTGCGGATACGCTCAAAGAGTATTCAGCTGAAGCAGTGCGAGCCCTTCGCGCCATGGGTAAAGAAGTTGTCATGATCACCGGAGACAATGAACGTACGGCAAAAGCAATCGCGCGACAAGTCAACATTGATCGTGTTCTTGCTGAAGTCTTGCCACAGGACAAGGAGCAGGAGATAAAAAAGCTACAGCAAGAAGGCAAAAAGGTGGCTATGGTTGGTGATGGCATCAATGACGCACCAGCTTTGGCGCAATCTGATTTAGGCATTGCCATTGGCTCTGGCACCGATGTTGCTATTGAAACTGGCGACATCGTGCTCATCAAGGAAGACTTGCGCGATGTGGTTACTGCTATAGACTTAAGCAGATACACCATGAAAAAGATCAAGCAGAACCTGTTTTGGGCGTTCGTCTATAATACAGCGGGGATTCCAATAGCTGCAGGAGTACTGTACCCATTCACTGGCTGGCTCTTAAATCCAGTAATCGCAGGAGCGGCAATGGCGTTTAGCTCGGTAAGCGTGGTGTCGAACTCGCTTATCATGAAGCGGTATAAACCAAAGATTAAAAAATAAGTGCCTCTTTATAGTGTATTATGAACAATAAAAAAATAGGCGGCGTGCTTCTCGGGCTTGGCCTCGCACTAGGCGGCATCATGATTGCCTATAATTTGAATTTGCAACGCGAATACGCACAATATTTCTGCTCCCCAAACGCGCAATGCCAGCAGGTTGAATCGCTTCTTTCATTGACCAATTTCGCTTTTGGTCTTGTCTTTGCTGTTATCAGCCTTGGCTTCTATATGCTTTTATTTAGCCGTGGAGAAGAAGCAATTCTCCGCCGCCTTGAAGAAGAAAAGACACGAAAAATGCTGGAAGAAAAATATAATATTATTGTTAAAATATTAGATGAAAATGAAAAGAAGGTGTTGGATGC
>JACQMX010000046.1 GCA_016203375.1 Candidatus Woesearchaeota archaeon
AAAACAAAAAAAATCCATCAATCACATCCTCGAACAGCAATGGGGTTTTACCAAAAAGCTTGACTATGTCTACTTGCTCAGCAGGAAGAATAATCTTTACTTCATGAATCGCGATCTTGAGCAGCTTGATATGACCAATTTGCGCATCAGTTCTATTGGTCTTTACATAGGCGAATTGCTGCATGAGAAAGAGCTTCGCTTGAGCATTGAGGGAAGCCAGATCATTGGATCACATGCAACAAAAAATGTTATTGAAGTCGACAAAGAACAAATGCGCTTGTGGCTAAAGGGTCATGATCTCGACGTCCAGCAAGAGAGCAATGCATTTGTGATTATTAAGCATGATGCTGATTTTCTTGGCTGCGGCAAGTTGAAGGATAAGAAAATTCTCAACTTTGTGCCAAAGACGAGAAGGATATTGGCGAAGGATTAGAAAAATCTGAAAGTTAATTGTCTTTTATCAATACCCAGTATTTTATCGAGTTGTTCCCGTTCTTTCAGATACATCTCTGTCACCTGGGTTGATAGTCGCGTTTTGCAGGCGTAGAAAAAGGTATCCATGCGGTTTCTAAAAGCAATGAAGAGGCCATAAAGATTTCCGTCCATCGGCGTATCTTCAGTATCTTGCATTAGTTTGGTTATCTCTCGCCATGCTAGATTTTGAAAATGGAGTAGATGGGTGCCCATCCTCATTCGTACTTCAAGTTTCAATGACGCCAAAGGATTGTATGGCGTGTGCGAACTTGCTATGGCCTTATTCGCCGCATCAAATAGTTTACTGACTTCCCGATATTGTTCTCGTACCATCGTTGGCTCATACCCCTTATCATCAAGGTAATCTATTGCTTCGTTAAGCGCTTTAAAGTACGGTTCTTGTTCTGCAATGAGGAAGGTGAGGCCTGCGTGATACGCGGAAATCGCATTGCGCTGCTGCTCGACAAACTTCATCTTTATAGGGTCATCCTTGTAGAATAACCAGTATAATTTCGCAAGAAAATTTGCGTGCTGCAGAAGTTCTTCAGGTTGATGACGTATCTTCACTTGTGGCGAGAAGAAAGAGCCGTACTCAAAGAGCGACTCACTACCACGCTGCATTGTTTCAGATAATGCATACCCATGTCCAATGAGCGCTTGGTAAATTGGAAACTCAAGTTCTGTCTTTAATCTTGAAAATCGGTTATCAAAGCGCCGTTCAAATTTATGGAGGAGCCGTTGCTCCGCTTCCTGCAATTGTCGTTCTTGCTCCCGTTTTCTCGTTATGGATGTGTCTGGAGTCAATGCAGTAACAAGTTTATTGACATCATCAGATTGATAATCTATTCGTTCGAGTATTCGCTGTCTCAATTGTGTCAGGGTTTTTTGTCGTTCGACTGAAGTGTCGGCATAAACGGCGAAAAGTTTTGGTTCTATCTTTGGAAATTCGCAGGCTCGGAAGAATCGGTACGCGCGTTCATACACATGGCGATAAAGGTGTCCATATTTTGGATTGCTCAAGGCTTGTGTATGTTGTTGATAAACCATGCGATGATGCGCTGTCTTTCCATACTGCATGGCTAGGAAGCTAGCGAGATCATCGACATGGAGGTCAAATGTATACGCTTCTCGTTGAAAGAATATTTTTAATCGGTGTTGGTGTACTGGAAAATCAGGTTGGATCTTTGCAGTCGAGGCATCGATTTTTTCCAATTGCCGAAAACCCATGCCATCAGTAAACATGAAATCATATTGTAAAGGGATTCCCTCGCCAAACAGGAGCAAGAAGGCAAGCTGATCCGTTACAAGGAAATCTTTATAGCATATTGAAACCGCTTCCGGATCTATTTCACCGCTTCTTTTCTTTTGTTTTGCCTCATGTTTTGCTTCGTCATACCGTTGCATGCCATCGACAATATTTTGCGCAACTTTGCGCGCAAGCCTGTCTGCTGATTTATTTCTAATAAAAATGCCATCGACGTATGTTGACCGGTTTGTTAATGCCTTGCGGAGATACGCAGTCATATCTAATGGTTGCTCGGCAATGTGCGGATCAAGCGCCTCTGCGGCGCGAAGAAGAGCGACATGTTTTTTCGCTTTAGGACCAAAAATGGATGCATAATCACTGACATGCGCACGTAATGTAGCACGTTTTTCCGCTTCATTTCTGATATAGTACCTCTCATATTGTGATTTTCGTTTTCCCGTTACGATTTCGACAATTGCATCAATCTTTTCAAGGAAGGTTGCTGTTGCCGTGCTATGTGCCTGATTCCAGATGCGCACGTATTCTTCATCATCTTCTCCTGGGATGAACAGGTGTGGTCCGGAAGGGGACTTTTTTATATCTTCTAATACTTCAATAAGTTTTCCTTTGTCTCGTTTTGGTAATTCTTCTTTAAGAAAAGGTCGTTGGCCTGGTTTTTTTCTGTCTTCTCTTAATTCTTCTTCGTAGACAGCATAGTTATGTGCTAAGTCTACTGAAAACTGTTCATTTACTCCCATTCCTGCGAACATCCTGAAGAAAACTTCCACTTTACTATCAATCGTCATCGCTTATCCCTCTTTTTACTCTCGCTGCAATTCTCGTCGTTTGAGATACAGTTCTTGCTCTGCACGCTCCGTAAAACCTCGGATAAAATAATGATCCGGTTCTATAAGAAGTTTTTCGAATACTCTGTCAAATGCGGCAAGATCAAGATCGAGCCGTGCTGGCCTATTGCTATGCGCTTCCATATCTTCCTTTCGCCTATTCATCCAGGCAATATATTGGTCTAATGTTCCATGAAGGCCATAGTAACCTTGACGAAGATCTCTTCGGCTTGATGGTGTTCGAGTGGTGCGCTCATCCAGAAAACCAGCTTCTTCATATTCACGAACTTGCACATCCCGACGGTTCCGCTCTTCCTTTGTTCCTAGTTTTATCCTAGTTTTTGCAATCTGATGCCGAGTTATCTCTATCATTTTCGTGTATGCAGCATAAAGTTCCGGTTGTATTTCCCCGATACCATCAACATGGGAGACGCCAAAATTGGCCATAATAAACAATTTGGCAACATTGGTAAGAAGCAATGTTTTGGCTACTTGATACGCAATTCCATAGTTTTCTATATCTCGTGGTGGATGGTCTGCATAAAATTGTCGCATGATTTCTTTCGCATGATATTGGTCTTTTTGCAGTAGTTCTCGTAGCCATCCTGCTTGTTGATTATCTACTGCTGGTACGTTTCCATTTACGGCATCTCGCTGCTCGATCTGCTCAAGAGAAAAGGTATTCTCAATGCGGTCAGCGCACTTGACAATACACACTCTAATGATGTCTTGTAAATTATACTGCGTCCGATAATACTTACCAAAGTGCATTCGTGTACGATACGCTTCTGCTCGAGGAATGATACCATGCTGCGCCTTTTCCGCTAAAATAAATTCTAGCTCTCGTCTGCTTTTATCTCCATAACGGTGTTCATCCTGTTTGAACACAGCAGCTATCTGTTGGAAGTTGTGTTGTTCAAGGTCTTTAATTAAGGTATCAAATGTAAATGTTCCTTGCATGGGGAAAAGAAGATGTTGCATAGAAGCGAGGTAAACATTTTTTGGGTTTCTGGTAAGCTTATAGTTAATGGCCACAATGCGTCTTGCCATGTGCGCAGTCTCGATGTCGCTCATAGTCTCCCGCGAATAGCTTGCTCGAAGATTCCATCGCAGCCAGTCTTGCAATTCATCACCAACAACGCGAATCAAGATTTCAGGATTTTCCTCTTGTTGCTCAATCAATTCCATGCTCTCATTTTTATTTGCGTGAAGCATGTCATCAAGGCGTTCTTCGGTATAATCATGGTAGAAGCCGCTGGCGATAGTCAGCCAATCAGCGCCAAATTCCGCAAGTGTTTGCGCAACTGCAAAATAATGCCGTTCATCCCTGCCACCGGTTTTTCTCGCTTTATCCGGAAACGCGTTTACCAAATGAACGAGATTTCTTCCAATGAAGCGGCGTTCTTGCTTTGGAACGTCTCTCGGGCAATTGCGATAAATTGCGTGAAGCAGAATGCTGAGGCTTCGGTCAAATGGCTCTTCGCCTTCATTGCCGAGAAGCAGATTGGTAAATAGGAAATCCAAATACGGATCAAAATCAAATCGGCTGCCCCCACCGTTTCTTGCTACCATCCTGTTGATAGTTAATTGTATAGCATTTTTAAAGGTTTAGGGTAAATATGCTTTTATTGCCAAAGCGAAGTCTTTTAAATGAGGTCTTGTTCTTGATGGCTATGGTCGAGCTTGCTGGTGTTGTACATAATGGAAACATTATTCCTGAAAGCGCTTGGATCGCGTATATCAATGCTCTTGAAAAACAAGCTGTTGGAAAAGGAAGCAAGGAAGCGTTGAAACAGTCTATTGTGGAGGCGGTCAAACGGCGCATTCCCAAGCAGCACTTTGGCATCTTCCTCTCTGGCGGAGTGGATTCCTCGCTTATCACTTTACTTTGTAAACAAGCGAAAGCAGATTTTACTTGCTATAGCGTTGGTTTTCGCGCTGAAGGCATGAACGATGCTCCTGATCTTATTGCCGCACGCAAAATAGCAAAATATCTTGGAATAAAATTTGTTGAAAAAACATTTTCTCTTGAAGAAGCGGAACCAATAATCAAGGAAGCGATACGCATATTACAAAGACCAAAGGAAATCGATGCTGATTATGTTGTTAAAGTTGGTGTTGCAAGTGTTGTTGTAGCCGCGAATAGCATTGCGAAAGATACAATTTTCTTTTCTGGCCTTGGTTCAGAAGAAATATTCGCTGGTTATGAACGCCACGTGAAGGCGACTGACATTAACGTGGAATGCTGGAATGGCTTGCGCAAGATGTGGCAGCGCGATTTCGTGCGCGATTTTACTGTTGGTAAAGCCCTCAACATCACCCTTCTCACTCCACTTCTTGATGAGAAGGTGATCCTTGAGGCCATGAAGATTCCTGGCGAGCAGAAGATTGTTGGCGAGCACAAGAAAGCTATTCTTCGTGAAATCGCGGAAGAGCTTGGCTTGCCGCATGATGTTGCGTGGCGCAAGAAGCAAGGTGCACAGTATGGATCACGATTTGATAAGGCGCTGGATAAGTTGGCCGCGAAGCGAAGGATGAAGTATAAAAAGGAATATCTAACATATCTTCTTGCGGAACGAGAGCATGTTGAGCATGTTTAGAAACAACAACTTTTATATACCGCTCCTTTCCATATGTGTTTCCCCATGGTAGAAGGCTTCCTCGCCAACGTGATCGAGTGGGTTGAGTATGTGTATACTACGTATTATTACTCCATTATCAGCGCGATTATCTTTGTTCTCGTTGGCTTTATCATTGGAAAGCTTCTTGGCCGGCTTGTGCATCGTACTTTGCATAGTATGGAAGTGGATACAATCTTGAAAAAAGCGATGCAAACGAACGTTAAGCTGGAACAGCCATTGGCGACGGTCACTAGTTTTCTTATTTATACAATAGCCATTATTATGGCGCTAAACCAGCTTCAGGTGACGACTACCATTCTCCAGATGATCATCGCAGGAGTTATTCTGGTCATCATCATCGCCGCCGCGTTTGCAGTAAAGGATTTTATTCCAAACGCAGTTGCAGGATTTTATCTCTTGAAGAATAACGTTATCAAAGAAGGTCAAGTCATCAGCGTCAAAGGGGTTAAAGGAAAAGTGATCGCCGTAACGCTTATCGAGACAAAATTGCAGACAAAAGAGGGAAATCTTGTGCACATCCCAAATTCTTCTATCACGAAAGCGGAAATAGTGACATTAAAGAAAAATTTGCCACGGGCTAAATACAATTGACACAATTCTAGAAAAACTTTAGATGCTTTCCAGCAACGACACGATATTCCATATCTGTGTCCTCGTGTACGACTGGATATTAGCGTCGTCTGAGATTTCCTCAAGCTCATCCAAGGCCTTGTTGACCTTGATGGAAACACTCTCATCGCCTCCCTTGAGGATTTCCGCAATGGTTTGGAGCTTTATCTTAATATTCTTTGGGACCGTATTATCACCTTGAAGCTCGTTGATGGCTTCGATAATTTGTTGTATCTCTTCAATTTCCATGCTTCTCACCATCATCGTTTCTTCATCTCTTCCATTACTTCACTTTGCATCTTGCTTGCCTTCTCCTTGATTTTTGTTTCCTGTTTTTCAAGGGTTTTGATGCGAAGGGTGAGCATTTCCTTCTTTTGCTCGAGGTCTTGTTTTACTTCGTCTTTATCCGCAGCAACCATTATATTACCTATAATCTTATAGGCGGTAGGCGTTTTACCAATCTCACTCAAGGCCGATTCAACCTCGACGAGCTGCGATTGGAATGCTTGTTTTTGGAGGAGGAAACCTTGCAAGTTCTGCTCCATCATTTGGAGCTCTGAAATCTTGCCCTCCATCTCCTTGGAAACGTTTGCCATTTTATTTTTATCTCACTTTATCGCTGCCATCTTTTCATGCACTATGAGCAGCTTGAGGATTGTGTTCGTGCTCGCCCGCAATGCCGTCGCGTCTTTCGCGCTCACCCGCAAGACGAGCTTGCCTTTTTTTTCATTGATGGTTATGGATGACCTCGCCATTTCCTTGGCTTCAGTCTTGATGGCTTCGCGGAGGGCAGAAATATTGCCTTGCACCGTGATAGCAGCGTCGTAATTCATTTCTTTTTTTTATCGAGATTTGATTTTTGTTGCTACCATGCGTGGTTTGAATAAGATCTTGCTGCCGCAATACGGGCATCGTACTTTCTTGCGAAGATAATCCGGACTTACTTTCTTATTACAGCTGAAGCATTTATATTCGACCATGCTTATGCCTCCTTCGCTGGAGCGGTTTCCTCTTCAGGAGCTTCTACTTCCGCAGCAGTTTCCTTTGCCAATGCTTCATATTGCTCTTCGGATATAAGAAGTTCAGCAGCTGTCTTGCGTTTTGCCATGGAATATGCGCGGCCAGCGAATACTGCATCGCATTTATAACATTTCCAGATGCCAGCTGATTCGCGCTTGACCGCTTCTTTAGAACAATAAGGGCACTTGTGCCAGCCGCGATGGAGTTCTTCTACCGCAGCGAGCTTATCGCGATTGCTTCTGCCATACCGAACGCGAAAACGTTTTGTTGAGGAAACCTTGCGGATCATTGCCATAGTAATTCACCGTTGAAGTGGGGCTACCCGGACTTTCACGCGACACCGCGAGGAATCGCCGTTTTGAACCGGGGTCTTCTGGCGTTTTGCTAAAAATACCTTCTGGCATTCCTAGACCCAAACCAGAAAGGCTAGCCAAGCTACCCCATAGCCCCTTGGAATAGCTGTTGGAAAAACCAGCTCTATTTAAACCTTTCTGTATAGGTAATAGCTATAATAGGCCCTATAAGGCTTTTTAAGCGGGGCCAACAGGTAATTTTATAAATCAACTTGTTTTCTTTTTAATCATGGACATCAGCGAAAAAGAACGTTTCCACCTGAAAAAGTTTATCCGTGAACTTGAAGGGCATCGTGGAAGGCACACGGAATTGGTTACTGTGTACGTTCCAGCTGGATACGATCTTACCAAGATCATTCAGCATCTTGCGCAGGAGCAAGGCACCGCATCCAATATTAAATCTACCTCTACGCGAAAGAATGTTACGGATGCCTTAGAACGCATGATTCAGCATCTTCGTACCATTGGACGAACGCCAAAGCATGGATTAGCTGCCTTCTCTGGCAATGTGGCGGAACGAGAAGGACAGAGTAATGTGCAGGTATTTAGCATTGAGCCGCCAGCGCCATTAAACATTCGTATGTATCGTTGTGATAAGGAATTCGTTCTTGATCCCCTGCGCGATATGTGTGAGGAGAAGGAAGTCTACGGTCTTGTTGTGCTTGACAGGAGAGATGCGACTATCGCCATGCTCAAAGGCAAGACGATTATTCCATTGCTCAAGACGCACTCGGAAGTTCCGGGAAAGTTTAAGGCTGGAGGTCAAAGTGCTCACCGCTTCGAGATGAACCGCGAGCTTGCTGCCAAGGCACACTTCAAGAAAGTTGCTGACTATCTGAAAGAGCAATTTCTTGAGATGAAAGAGCTTAAAGGTCTCCTTGTTGGCGGGCCTGGGCCAACGAAATATGAATTTGTTGATGGAAATTTCATCACCGACCAACTCAAGCGCAAGATCATCGGTATTCGAGATCTCAGCTACACCGAAGAATTTGGCCTTCAGGAATTAGTGGATAAAGCGCAGGATATTCTCGCGGCTGAGGCCGTCGCGAAAGAGAAGGAAATTATGCTCAAATTCTTTACCTTGCTTTCCACTAAGCAGGGCATGGTAGCGTATGGCCATGAGGAAGTGAAGCGCAAACTCGAGATGGGCGCGGTAGAGACGCTATTACTTTCTGAAGCGCTAGATGATAAAACAATAGAAGAGTACGAGGGCATCGCAACCCAGTTTAGCACGGAGATTCGCATTATTTCCACGGAAACGCGCGAAGGAGTTCAGTTGCGTGATATAGGAAAGATTGCCGCTATTTTGCGTTACGAATCCCGTGATGAGGTCTAAGGTTATGCCAAAAACGAGGAAGAATGTTCTTAAAAAAAGGGAGAAGAAAAAAGTTGTGAAAGAAAAAAAACAATACACTGTTCTCAGTTTTGATCTCGACGGCACCCTAATTGATGATTCCCGCTTTGGCGGCGTTTTCTGGTATGAGGAAGTGCCGCGGTTGTACGCACAACAATACCATATCTCTGTAGAGGACGCAAAGCTTATTGTGCTAAATAGCTACAAACTCGTTGGTCATTTTGATCGTAATTGGTACCGGCCACATTTCTGGTTTGAGCGCTTTAAACTGCAAGAAGATTGGAGAAAGGTTATCCATGACCTGCATCGAGATATTCGCGTGTTTCCAGACGTGAAGCCAGCATTGCAGGAATTGAAAAATAAACATAAACTTATTATCATTACTCATTCTACGCGCGAATTCGTTCAATTGAAGATACAAGTAGAGAGTATTAAAG
>JACQMX010000005.1 GCA_016203375.1 Candidatus Woesearchaeota archaeon
CTTATATATAAAACTTGCGAAAACTAGTTTGCCCAAACCTTTTAATAGGCACGCCCGCACGACCAAACCATGGCAAACTATTGGGACATCGTTAACAAGGTCATTCGACAATCGGATGTTCTCCTATTTGTCCTCGACACAAGGCAGCCAGATGAAACGCGCAATCCGGAGATCGAGAGAAAGATCAGGACATTAGGCAAACGACTATTGTATGTGCTCAATAAATGCGATCTTGTATCCAAAGAGCGATTGGCAGAAACCACGGCGCGCTTGACGCCAAGTGTGTATGTTTCCTGCACTAAATTCTATGGTGCCACAAAGTTGCGCGAAGCTATTCTTCGATATGGGACGCCGATAGCAAAACACTTTGGACGCAAACAAATCTATATTGGCGTTATTGGATATCCTAATGTCGGCAAATCTTCAGTAATTAATCTCCTAAAAGGAAAAGGCGCTGCACCAACAAGCCCACAGGCGGGATTTACCCGAGGATACCAATTTATCCGAATAAGTGATAGAATTCTTCTTGTCGATACTCCTGGTGTTTTGGCTCGCGGACGGAATGATGAAATTTTCGCCGCAAAGATCGGGGCAAAAAATCCATCTGCTCTTAAAGATCCCGATCTTGCAGCCATAGAACTCATTGAAGAGCTAGAAGGTGTTATTGAAAAGTATTATCATGCTGAACCTGGAAAAGATGCGGAAGAAACACTCCACCGCATAGCAAAAAAACAGAATTATTTAAAGCGTGGTGGCGAACCGGATATCGACAGAATGGCGCGAAGGATTATTCAAGACTGGCAACATGGGAAGATAAAGAGGGAGTAAGTGAAATGAACATCGCCCTCATCATTTCTACCTGTGATTATGCAGGCCTGAACATCCAGCAGGCGCTCTTCAAGCATGCTCCTTTCAATCAACGGAAGGAGCATTTTGAAGATAAGCCAATACATGAATGGCAAACATCATTGCATACCGTGCGAACGTACATGACAGATGATTGGTGTGTTGAGGCAGAAAATATTGATTCTCGGATCAAATGGCCTGCATGCGAGCTTATTATTTTTCCCATTACCCACCGCAGCGCAGAAGGTGTGCCGTCGCTCACGGTGCACACTCCGGGCAATTGGGATAAGGCCGAACTTGGGGGAAAACCACGATGGCTGCCCATGACACATGCGCCATTGATGAAGTTTGCCTTGCAAACCCTCAAGAAAGAAGCAAGTGAAACAAGCCATAATGTGACAATGGAAGCAACACATCATGGCCCATACGTCGAAAAACCAATTTTTTTCATTGAAATTGGTTCGAGCGAAGAGCAATGGAAAGATCCGGTAATGGGCGAAATTATCGCTAAAACATTGATTTATGTTCTTTCTCAGCCAATTCCAGAATGCAAAATAGCTATTGGCATTGGCGGTCCGCATTATATGCCAAACTTCAATAATATAGCGCTCAATACAGATATTGCCGTAGGCCATGTCTGCCCGAAGTATAATCTTTCTCACCTTGATAGGGAGATGATACAAAAGGCAATGTGCGCGTCAAATGCCAGTTTTGTACTCCTTGATTGGAAAGGCATGGGACAAGAGAAAGAACGAATTGTGGCATTGCTGGATGAGCTCAAGATAAAGTGGGAGAAGACGCAGAAGTATTAAGCGTGATGGTAGCGTGTCATGTGGTCATAAAATGTTGTTCTTAATTCTTTTACTTCTGCTTCAATATGATCCAAACGTGTTTCAATACGAGCTACACTATGTTCTAAAGTATGTACACTGTGATTTAAACCATAAACCTCCTTGCGCAATATGATCAACGTTCGATTAATATCACCCATTTGAATACCAAAAGTATAAACAGCACCCAATAACATAACCATAAAACCAACAAATGGAAGTCCTTCTTGCCAAGGTGGTGATTGAATATACCCTAACATTTTCAGAACAGTCCAAATAAAGACAATAGCAAAACCTAGCCACATGACAATAGTTGCTATAATGATCTTTAATGAGGGTTTTAACAAATTACCATAATCCTTGTTGCCGTTGTAATGTTCCATAACAGAATGTAATGTGACGCAACTTAATAAACTTTTACCCAAAAATACCGTAAATTTTCCGACGGTAACGAAGAGGTTTCTAAGGAGAAGAAAAATTATTCTCGTTGAAGGCAATAAATCGAATGATTTCCGAATTGGTTGTAAATATTTTCATGAACCAGAGAAAAAATATCAACAGATAGCTTTAGTAGTTGTTATCGACTATTAATTACAACCCCACAAATCTCTTTCCATACCTCCAAAGCATACTCAAGCCGCTCTTGATTCTCTGCGTAGATGGTAAACAGCTTCTCGCCGCGCCGCACGGCATCTCCCACATGATGATAGAGATAGATTCCTGCACCATGATCCTTCGGACAGCCGGCAACGCGCGCTATCTTCGAGATACAGAGATTATCAATGTGCCTAATAACACCAGATTTTGGCGACATAATATTAATCATATACTTGCCTATCTTGATATCCTGTGTACTCTTAATCTTCGCCCCTTGCGCAATGATAATATCCCACATTTTCTTGTACGCCTTGCCAGAGTGCAATAGCTGTTCAGCAAGTTTTTCCCCTTGGCCTTTCTTGCACTTGCCAGTCATCTCGAAAACTTCTGCTGCGAGACGAATTGCTTTTCTGCGAAGAGAGTATGGCTGTCGAGGATCGTTCTTCAACATCCACATGACATCCCTTGCTTCTAAAGCAGGCCCAATACCATTACCTATTGGTTCAGAACCTTCGGTAATGATAACATGGGTTTTTATTTTCAAAGCTTTGCCTGTTTTCTCGAACTGCTGCTTCAAGTGCAAAGCCGCTTTTCGAGATTCAATTTTTGTACCTTTCCCAACAGGAATATCAATAAGCACATAGTTTGAACCAACAGAACCTTTTTTCGCCATGATGGAAGCTAACAATTGGCCCTCAGGATCAAGGCTGAGAGGATGTTCGACATTGATAATCGCGTCATCAGCTGGAGCGAGACTCACCGCGCCTCCCCAGGTGATACACGCTCCAACTTTTTTTAGCACTCGCTTAATCTGATGAATATCAAGCGCAACATTCGCTAACACTTCCATAGTATCTGCGGTGCCTGCAGGCGAGGTTATTGCGCGCGAAGACGTTTTCGGAATGAAAAAACCAGCAGCTGCTACAATAGGAACAGCGGCCATCGTCGTACGATTGCCGGCAACGCCACCAATGCAATGCTTGTCAACCACCAGTTTTCGCCGATTAAATTTGAGGCGATCACCAGTGTCAATCATTGCTCTGGCTAATGCAACAGTTTCTCTCATCGACATACCATGTGTATAATTCCCTGCAACATAATAAGTTAATTCGATATCCGTAAGTTTCCCATCAACAACGTCTTTGATTATAGCATGGATCTCAGAAGAGGTAAGCTCTCTACCATCAAGCTTATGTTTTATATGATTAATTGATTCTGGTTTTTTCTCCATCCAGATATCAACCGGATCACCTGTGGTGGCGTGCAACTTCTGGAGCACTTCATCAAAAAGACCAATATGGCCTCGAGGGACTGCTCGCTCCGATTTCGCGTAATCTACCACAACTATCGTTTCAATTTTTCCTCGAGCAATGCGAATACGATCAGCGGGATGAAGATCGAGCAAGGCAGCATCATGTTGGTTGAGTGTCGCGATAAGCACACCGCCAGTGGCGATGGCCATGTCCTTAACCACTAATTTCATGTCTGTCCCTCTTGTAGATATCAATAAATGACACAAGTAAGGCCAAGACCAGCGGTCCAACGATGACGCCTATTGGGCCAAGAAAACGAAGGCCGCCAAACAAGCCAATTATCACCAGCACTGGATGCAACTTTGCTTCCTTGCTGATAACGCGAGGCTTGATAAGGTTGTCAACAAGAGAAATAATAAAGGTACCATACAGCAAGAGACCAATGCCTTTACCGATCATGGTGGAATCCGCATTGAGATAGCCGTTAATGAGCACGATAAGCGAAGCGGGCAACCAAACAATGGCTGTGCCAACAAAGGGAATCAGGGCGGCAAACGTGAGCAAGAGTCCAAGAAATATTGGGGAAGGCACGTCAAAGATGAGGAAGCCAATCGTGCCAACAATGCCCTGCACAAGGGCAATAATGATTATGCCATACACCGTAGCGAAAATGACATCTTGGGAACGCTGGATGAGATCCTCTTTAAAGTGCGGCTTGAGTGGGAGTATGTCCTTGAGCCAAAGCATTACATTCTTGCCATCACGAAAGGAATAAAAGAGGACAAAGATAAAGATGAAAAGCTTGAGCACAAAACGGGGGATGGAAAGGAAGATACTGGATGTATAATCAAGCACAAATGATGCCGCGTGCGTTAGCGCGTTATTCACATAAAAAACAATTTGCTGATTCGAGAGAAACGCTTTGATATTGTTATTGAGCGTGCACAAGAATCCCTCAACGCATGGCGCCTCGCCAAAAAGTTCTCCGCTTAGAAGCTTTTGTTTTGCAAGCAGATAGAATGTTGTGATATCACCAGAGATGGAATAAAAAAATATAGTGAGGGGAATCGAGACAAGAACAAATATAAGGACAGTGGCAAGAAAGGCAGAAAAATTTGGCATTCCGAGATACCGTTGAAGCTTATCGTAGACAGGATAAAAGATGTACGCAACCACGATACCTGTAAGTATGGCTCGAAAGTACGGCTTAATCACAAAAAATGCTAAAACGAGGATGGCAAAGAAACATATCCAGAAGAAGTGTTTTGTGTGATTTCTCGGTTTAGGCGCATGAACGTCGTTTTGGATGATGATCACCTGATTTTCTCTAGAAATAGTGTATGGCTGCTATTTAAAGGTTATGAATAATAAGGCTTAGTAGAAAGCCTGTTTCGCCACCAATATTTGTGTTGCGTTACCATATATATCTTCCTTCCGTCGAGCAAGCGATGCGTAACGCTTGATGCTCGACAACCGTATGCCTTTAGTTTATGTATAGAGCCAAAGCACAAGGTTGCAGCCCTGGAAGCTTCTTCACGGCTTGGGCTGTGGAATGAGGAAAGTAGTGCAATAAACGCTTATTGTTGCGAGCCCGGTGGCAACGAGCGCAGAGCCACGCTGCGCGAGAAAATTTTTTACTAAGCCGAATAATAAGGCACTTACCGATATTCTTGATACCCAGCATACCGCTATTGAGTATATCCACCATACTGTTGATAACGCAAACTCGCCGCTCGCGGCTATCCACGGGCTAAAGCCAGTGGTTTTACGCCCCTCGCCTCTGACAGGCGAGTTTGCGGAATTGAAAATCGTCGGACTAAAGTCCGAGGTATTAAACCGATGATTTTCAATAACTGCGCATTCCTCCACCACGAGCTTGCGCGATAAGCCCTTGCGCATACGCAAGAACCTGTTCTGGCTCGGTAATGTGCTCGATGCGAAAGGCTGGCTGGAAGACCAGTGTACCGGTCTTAAAAAAAGAATCAAAGAGGTTGCGTTTCAACTGGACATTGCTTACGGAAGCCAGCTGAAGCGTTGCTGGCTTCCTTCCATAGAGCTCGACTCGATCTGGATAGAAATCGTATATTATTACTGTATATTTTCTATAAACATTAAGCACTTCTATTGCAAGAAGGAGAAAAAGAACACTCGCAATAGCATATGAAATATATACTGGTGGCTGCGTTGCCAGCACTCGATACTTAACAAATAAGTAAAGATTGAGTTGAACAGAAACATAGAAGATTATGCACAAGAGAAGCGTCTTAAGCGTAGTTGGTATCATAACACGCCGGATATTCGGCCTTGCAACATAGCTTGGTGCTGGCATGGGACCTCTTTTTTGAACGAATAAAGCCACACATAGCATAGGGGAATAATAAGGTTTCGGTGCAATAATTAGCTTAAATCCGATTTTGTTCTGTATGCTCCCTAATCCTTGAGAGCGTATAGAACGGAATTAATGAAATTCAAAGAATCAGGGGTTCGCCCGTCTGCAGGAAAGAAGAGAACGGGCGAACGGAATGATGCGTTAGTATTTTCTATATTATATTCTATATTATACCCACTAAAGAAAAAACTAATGGGCCCACCCAGATTCGAACTGGGGACCTTCTCGAGTTTGAAAACGCACCAGTAATGCTACGTTTACGTCAACGAGATGTCATAACCACTAGACCATGAGCCCGTAATAAGCAAAAAAGAAAGGAAGGCTATTTAAAGATTGCGGAGTATTACCTATAGTTGTAATGTCCTTCTCCTATACAATCCGTACACCAGCAATCCTGCAGTCACAATCGCCAACGCTACAATACCACCGACAGTGGGTGATGCACCTTCCTCTGGAACAAGTTCACCACCAAAGACGTTCAGCACGCCATCCTTAAAGCGTTCAAACACACCACGCTCTTCTATTGGTGTCGTTATTTCTTTCTGCTCTCTTTGTTGCGTTACTCGAGATGTTGCTTGCGGTAATTGCGCTGCACAAACTTTAATATCGCGCACGTCAAAGGTTACGCGGCGTTGTTGTGTGATGCTCTTCAATGTCATTTGAATGTC
>JACQMX010000054.1 GCA_016203375.1 Candidatus Woesearchaeota archaeon
CTTTGAGGGAGAGTAAAAGAGCCTCCGGGGGGAATTGCACCCCCGACCTTCTGATGACTTTGCATCCAATAATGCTATTGGATGAATACAAGTCAGATGCAATAGCTACTATGCTACGGAGGCATCAGAACGTTCAACGAGAAAAGCTGTTTATAAAGTTTACCGCTAAAACGCTTAAGCCAGCCGTCCTTCCGGTGGCAATGGTGCTGTTGGATAAAATGGGAAGGTTGTTGCCCCAAATTGTTTCAAGCCAAGATAATCCTTCACGTACTGCTGGAATTTGTAAACATCATTTCTCACCGTGTTGATATTTGTCTCCCGTCGCTTCGCCCAGATACGCTCATAGAACAATGGATGAATCTGCTTTAGGAACCAGTGTTTTTCCCATGCGTCATCCGGATCAAGAACGATATAGCCGTGAAAATTTATTTCTATCTCGCCTTTTTGCGCGCGAACTTTTTTTCCTTTGTCCATGACCTCAATATCATGGATGAAACGCATATGGAAATCAACATCGCAATGCTGGCGAACATATGTTGTGCGTTCTTCCGCTTTTGATGTTCGCCACCAGATCCACATCTCCTTGCCACGTTTTGGGTCAGGATTAACGCGCTCCTGATAATAGGTCTCCATGAACTTATAGCTTTCGCTGCTCACGTATCCCTTATCTTGCAATAAGTCACGGATATTTCTGTAGAAGTCTTTCAGGTCAAATACGCCAACGTACTTCACCTTCGTTTTTAAGGCGTCAAATGGGACGGCCATGCATAATAAAGGCTGTATCAGCTTTATATATCTTTCGTAATAAAGAGCATTGTCCTGAATCTCACGCAGCTTCGGGCGATCAGCTAACTGGTTTGGAGTTATGAGTTTGGAGTAAGGAGTTTCTTCGACGTGCTCCGAACTCCTTACCCCAAACTCCGAACCAAATAAGGCACCACCTACATTTAGGACAACGCCGATAGGAGCAAAAGGCTTTTATAACACTACATTTGGCAATGCGTATGCCATACGCCTTCGGTCATCTCATGGGTTGCTGGGCTTTCGCAAAGCTCTACGAGAAGTTGCGAAAATACGCATTCTCGCATATGGAATGGGGATTGCTGCTGTTTGGTAGCATAGTGCCTGACGCGGATTTACTCATCGACTGGGCATTTGGAACCACCATTCATCGTGGCGTGATGCACAGCCTATTTTTCTCGATCATAGCTGGCATTATCGTGTATGGACTTGCGACTGCACTCAAGCAAAAATACAAAACCTTTAAGCCTGCTGCGTATGGATTTGCTATCGCGCTTGGCATTTTGACGCATATCATCCTTGACATGGTGCTCGGAAGACCTGGCATCCGGGCATTATGGCCTTCGACGATGGGCTTTTGGCTCTTCGGCATGGCACCCTATCCGCCGCATACTTTTTTCAGCAACGATATCGTGCGCTTGATGAAATTTGCCATCGGTGATATGGCGCTTGGCACGGCTTGGATTGGATATTTCTGGCTACGAAAGCGAATCAAATTCTAACGATAAACTTTTTATACGCTATCTTTACCCGTCTCTATATGCTCATCGGCTTAGTAGGAAAACCATCTGCTGGAAAATCGACCTTCTTCCGAGCTGCAACGCTGGCGGAAGCGGAGATAGCGAATTATCCTTTCACTACAATCAAGCCAAACTCTGGTGTTGGATATGTGAAGATAGAGTGCGTGGACAAGGAGTTTGGCAAGCAGTGCAATCCGAGAACTGGCTACTGTCTTAATCATGTCCGTTTTGTACCCGTGCAAATCCTAGATGTGGCTGGCCTCGTACCGGAAGCCCATTTAGGCAAAGGCCGCGGCAACCAATTTCTTGACGACTTGCGCCAAGCGGACGTGCTCATTCACGTTATTGACGTCTCCGGCAGCCTCAACGCGCATGGCGAGCCGGTAGATATCGGTAGTTATGATCCAGCAAAAGATGTAGAATTTCTTGAGGTTGAGTTAGACATGTGGTATTTAAGTATCATCACGAAAGGCTGGGAAAAGTTCGCGCGCACCGTGCAGCAAGAAGGCGTGCAAGTGCAAAAAGCGTTAGCGAAACAGCTCAGTGGACTTGGCGGAACCGAGGAAATGATCGCTGAAGCTAAGACAAAGCTGCAATTGCCAACAAGCGTCATGCAATGGAATGAACAGCACCTCAAGCAGCTCGCCACCGAGCTCAGAAAGCGCACCAAGCCAATGATTATCGCGGCAAATAAGATAGACGTTCGTGGGGCGAAAGAAAATTATGAACGCCTGGTGAAGCAGTTTCCGCATTACAAGATCGTGCCATGCAGCGCGGAATCTGAACTTGCTCTTCGCGAGGCAGCAAAAGCTGGATTTACCAATTATGTTGCAGGAGAAAATCATTTTGAAATCCTCCATCCAGAAAAGCTGAATGAGAATCAAGTGAAGGCATTAGAGTTTATCAAGAAAAACATTCTCGAAAAGCATGGCAGCACTGGTGTACAGGACGTGCTTGATTACGCCGTCTTTACTGTGCTGAAGTATATTGCCATATTCCCTGGTGGCGTTAATAAGCTAGAAGATCAACATGGCAACTGCTTGCCTGATTGTTTTTTGTTGCGTGAAGGCTCCACTGCTCTGGACTTCGCGTACAAGTTGCATACGGACTTTGGGAAGAACTTCATTCGCGCTATCGATGTGAAAACAAAGCGCACTGTTGGAAAAGAGCATATGCTAAAACATCGAGATGTCATGGAGATTGTGACGTCGAAATGAGCGTTCAGTAAGGATTCAGGCCTTGCCTTTTTTCTGTTTTGCCCTTTTCGCTTCTTTCTTCTTCTTTTTTGGTTTCTCTACTGCCGCTTCATTCACTACTTCATTCTTTCGCTTGAATGTTTCCGCAAGATCAATGACATACTTTCCTTCACCTAATTTGTAGATGAGCGGGTTATCCTTGTTAAACAGATGCACCAGATCAAGCTCAAACTTCCCCGGCTTCATGATGCGAATGGCTTCAATATCAAGAACAACGGGGGTATCTTCTGTTCGTTCATAACCAACAATGCTAAAGACATCATCCTCAACCTGCTTCTTTTCCGTGGGAGAAAGTTTCACGAATTGATCAGTGACTTTGCGCGCCTGCTCGAGCTTTTCTTTGCGGATGTAAAAGAAAAGCTTCGCGCCGCACTTGCAACCAGTTACAATCTCATTAGAACCATCGCCATAGAACGTGTTGCAACGCACACATTGGTGAGGCATGTTTTCCCCGTCTCCTCATCGCCGTCGCTTGGCCTTTGCCTTTCTCTTCGAGGCCTTTGGCGCTTGAGCGAGTAGCTGGAACCTGCTAGGATCGCGTTTAATCTCTTTGATGATGGACGCCGGACCGATAACCGTCAAACCAATGCGATCACCCATAAGCATATTCACAAACGTCGCACGAATCTTTTTCAAGATATCGCCATAATTCTGATCAGAATAAAACACCCCGATCTCAACGCCCCTGAACTCTTCATCGATCTGCTCCATGGTCGCCTTAATCAGCTCTGTTTCCTCCTCCCTCTTCAATCGGCCCTCAAGAAGGATAATCTTATCCTCTTTAACCAGATGGAGAAGCTTCTTGATACGACCAAGGGAGGATAAGCTTTCAATTTCATTGTGCGGGACGAATTGCAAGGTCAAATCCATCGATGGTGCCATAGTGTCGTATCCTCAATTCCTTTTGATTATTTAATTGTTTCCTTATTTACTTTCCTGCCATCACGAACAAGGCCTCATAAAACTTGTCTATGCCTTGGCCGTATTTTGCGCTGATGCCAACAACATCGTATTGCGGGAAAGCCGCTTCAACCTTTTTGACATCAGCCTTCTTTAAATCCACTTTATTTGCGACAATGAGGACAGGAATATCCCGCGCGGCAAGATTGCCAATAATGGTGATATTTACTTGCGAGTATGGATCCTTCGTCCCGTCAAGCACCACAATAACAAGATCCATATCATCGAGCCACTTGATAGCGTCAATGACTCCCTTGGTAGCTTCTTTGGCTCGCTTTTTTGATTCTTTCTCGCTTAAGCCTTTTTTCATGAAGTCTTCATAATCAATCTTGGTAGCGATGCCAGGCGTGTCTACAAGATTGAAAGAAAGCGCCTTCTTGCCAGAGGTAATGTTGATTTGCTCTTTGATCTGCACTTCACGCGTTTCGTGCTCTACATGAGAAACAGAACCCATTTCCTCGCCAAGCCAGTCTACACAGATGCGGTTCGCTAGCGTTGTCTTGCCACCGTTTGGTGGACCGTACAAACCAAGCTTGATGTGCTTTCTGGTCTTAAAGAGGTCTTTGAAGACTTTATTGATAAATTTCTGAATAATTTGAAGCATTTAACCACCACTTCTTTCAATATTCAAGAGTGGTCAAAGTGTATATAAATATTGTGTTTTGAGAAATACCCGGCTTATACACCATATTATGCAGGATAAAGAAGAGTTGCAAAAATGAACATCCTCCAAAGGTTTTTTATACTCTACCATCAAAAATAGTCTTGATGCAACAGGAAATACGCCAAGACATTCTCGCAATACTTCAAGAGACCCTCACCGCTTTAAAAAAAGAAGATTACGGGGAATTAAAGGTTATTAGTGATCATACGATCCACAATGCAAGCATCTTTCAAGACCAAGATTCGCTTTCTATTGCAGTTCTAGTCTACGCATTGTACAAAATTCTCGGCCAAGGCATAGAGACGGATAAGCACGTTGCCGTAACATGCATGCGTGTTCTTGAAGATGCCGATCACTTTCTCCAAGAAGAAAAGATTGACGCGTATCGAGATATTATTCGAAAACTATTCAAGATCGTTTCTGAAACAGATGAGCATATGCATTTGTACATCCGAGAAGTTGTTGATCAAGCGCAGATCAAAAAAGGGAGCAAACTTTTTGAGCATGGCATTTCTCTCGCGCGGGCTGCCGAACTTTTAGGCATTTCACGCTGGGAGCTCATGCAGTACATTGGCAAAACACGATTGCCAGAGCAGATTGTTGGCGGTGTGCTTGTACGTGATCGAGTTAGGTACGCGAGAAAAATCTTTGGTGTCTAGAGATGACAAAAAAGAGGAACAATCACGGGAGAACCCTTGTCTTTGACTCTGGACCCGTTATTAGCCTTGCCACAAACAGCTTGTTGTGGACGCTTGAAGCCTTGCATCATCAATTCAATGGAGACTTTTACATTCCTGCCGCAGTCAAGCGAGAACTCGTGGACGTTCCCTTGGAGATAAAGAAATTCAAGTTCGAAGCCTTGCAAGTGCTGTACCTCCTTAACAAAGGCATTCTCAAGCTAGTGGATGATCGCAGCATCAAGCAAGACACATTTGAACTGCTTAATGCTGCGAATCATATCTTCAAAGCTCGTGGCAACTGGCTGCAAATTGTACACATGGCGGAAATGCAAACACTCGCGTCAGCAATATACCTGAATGCTGAAGCGGTGGTAGTTGATGAGCGTACAACGCGCATCTTGATAGAGGCCCCGATGCAGTTGCACGAGACGTTAGGGAGAAAGCTGCATACCACAATTTACACACATGAGGAAAACTTGGCCAAATTCCAGCGCATGACAAGGGACTTACGCGTCATCCGCTCGACGGAACTGCTCCTTGTAGCGTACGAGCTTGGCTTGCTCGATAAGTATTTGCCAAACATCCCTCATCCCCGAAAGCAATTGCTGGAAAGCGTGCTTTGGGGAGTTAAGCTTAATGGATGTGCAGTAACCCAGGACGAGATAGACAGTATCGTTCGAGAAGAGATCCAGGGAAAGGAATAACGCAAACTCGTCGCTCGGGACTATCCACTGGCTAAAGCCCGTGATTTTACGCCCCTCGCCTCTGACAGGCGAGTTTGCGAAATCAAAAACCTCGGCTTGAATGTTAATAGAACCGTATAAGCCTCGGTTTTTGGTATTTTCAGAGCATAATCCAGCTTGAAAATCGGAGTATGCTCTGAAAATAATTGAAAATCGTCGGACTAAAGTCTAAGGTATTAAA
Organism: Candidatus Woesearchaeota archaeon; assembly: GCA_016203375.1. Taxonomy (GTDB): domain Archaea; phylum Nanobdellota; class Nanobdellia; order Woesearchaeales; family UBA12501; genus JACQMX01. The sequence continues at coordinate 6,026 of JACQMX010000054.1, forward strand.
C
>JACQMX010000055.1 GCA_016203375.1 Candidatus Woesearchaeota archaeon
CATATGGAGGTAAAAGAAAATGGCAGCAGACGTTGGATTAATTGCCATCGGCGCTGGACTCGCAATTGGAGTCAGTGCAATAGCAACAGCTATGGCAGAAAAAGCAATTGGTGCGGCAGCTATCGGCGCGATGGCAGAAAAGGAACAGCTCTTTGGTAAGGGCCTCATCCTGACGGTCATCCCAGAAACGATCGTCATCTTCGGTCTTGTCGTAGCCATCCTGATTATCGGCCTCGCAGGCTGAGCCTGCAAGGGTTTCCGATAATTTGGAAACTACAAGACTATAGGTGAACACCATGGGATTAAAAGAAGTTAAGGAAGAGATCCTCAACCGGGCGCACAAGGAAGCGGAAGCGGTCCTTGCTGAAGCGAAGAAAGAGATAGACGGCAGTAGGCAAAATGCTGAAGCAAAAGCGAGAGAATATCGCGACAAAGCGGAAGAAGCGACAAAGCGCTTGCTTGAAACCATGGAAAGACGCGAGCTAGCGCAAGCGGAATTCGATGCCCGCAAAGCTATCCTTGACAAAAAGAAAGAGCTAATTGACAAGGTTATAGACAATGTTAAGAAACATCTCGCGAATCTTTCTGAAAAGAAACGCGAAGAGTACATCCATCACCTCATCGAGAAAGCAAAAAAGGAAATCGATGTCGCTATTGTCTACGCGAATCCAAAAGATAAACGCGCTGTTCAGATGGTGAAGAGCATTGAGTTTAAACCAAAAGATGATTTACTTGGCGGTATCATTGCACAGACAGCGGATGGAAAGATAAGCGTTGACTACAGTTATGAGGAAATCATCGCGGATATCCAAGAAAAGTCCCTGCAAGAGTTGGGCAAGATGCTGTTCAAACATTAAGAGAGACAAAAAAAGAAGAGATAGAAAATAGAAGGATAAAGAAATGGCAACAACTGAAGTTATGGTCATTCCACGGAAAGTGCATTTAGGGACACACCCATATACATACGCGCGAGTGAGCGCTATGAAAAGCAAACTTCTCCGAAAGGAAGACTACACAAAGCTGCTCAAAATGAAAGTAAATGAGATAGCAAAGTTTTTGCAGGAAACGGAATATAAAAAAGAGATTGACGAAATGGCGGTGAGCTTTTCTGGGATAGACCTAATCGAAGCGAGCTTGAACAAAAATATTATTAGAGCCTTCGACAAACTCAAACGCATCAGCGAAGGCGACTTAAAGCTCTTAATCGACGCCTACTTGCACCGGAAGGATATCATGAATCTGAAAACCATCTTCCGCGGCAAGTTCACGAAAACTAATCCAAGCTATGTTGAATTATTATTGGTACCAGTTGGCCTTCTGCATAAAGATTACCTCCTCGCCTTGCTCAAGAAAGAAAGCATCGAGGACATAGCGAAGACTATTCGCTTTATAGACTTGAGCCAAGCGGTCAAAGCCTTTAAGGAGAATAATAACCTATTTGAGATAGAGAACCAGCTTGATCGCTATTATTACAATACACTCTTAGCCTTCACAAAATGCATACCAGGACAGGGTACATTATTTAAGGCATTCCTGGAGAATGAAATAGACATCCTAAACATCAAAACAATCTTACGTCTCAAGCGAGAAGGCATTACATCAAAGGAGATAGAGCATTATCTCTTCTTTTCAGGCGCGAGACTCAAGAAACATGATCTCTTGAAGCTAACCAATCTGCCAGATCTTACCGCGGTGATCGCAAGCCTCAAAAAACATGGCTACGCAAAACTGCTTGATGAAGGCGAAGAAAAACTCAAGAAAGAGAAAAGCCTTATTGACATTGAGATCCATCTTAATCATTATCTCCTTGATCGAGCAGCTCTCCTCTTGCATCAGCATCCGTTATCAATCGATGTCATCCTCGGATACATGTTTGCGAAGGAAGTGGAGATTCGCAATTTGAAAACCCTCATCAAGGGCAAGCAGTTGGGCCTTGATGAGGATTTCATCAGTAGGGAACTGGTAATTCACAGGTGAACAATATGGAACTTGCAGTCATTGGCGGCAGCGCATTTACGCTAGGCTTTGCATTGTCAGGCATCAAACGAATTATTGAAGCGGATGTAAACCCGGCAGTTGCCTTCAAACAGACAATGCAGGAAGGGAATGTTGGCATCATTATCACGGATGAAGCGACGATGTCAAAGCTCGACGAGCATGTTCGCGACGATATAGAACACTCGGTGAAGCCAGTAGTGGTTGTGCTTTCCGCAGAAGCAACGCAGGAAGGCCTGCGCAAGATGATCAAAAAATCAATTGGAGTGGATCTCCTCAAAGAATGATTGAATAGTATTAGGTGATTACAAATGGCAAAAAAGCAAACAAGTGAAACATCTTCAAAAACAACAGGAGGGGTGCGTTCGGCTTCTCAAGCAAAAAGCATTGGCGTTCTCTTTCGAATAGCTGGCCCGGTCGTCGTAGCGAAAGGTCTTGACGCGCGCATGTACGATGTGGTGCGCGTTGGTAAGGAACGCCTCATGGGCGAAATCATCCAGATTGTCGGAGATAAAACAGTTATCCAAGTTTACGAGGATACTTCTGGCATTAAGCCAGGAGAACCAGTTGAAAATACAGGAGAGCAGCTCTCTGTTGAACTTGGTCCTGGACTCTTAACCAGCATTTACGACGGAATCCAACGACCACTTCCGACACTTATCAAGCAGATGGGAAATTTCATCTTTAGAGGCGTTGATGCCCCGGGACTTGATCACGATAAAAAATGGGATTTTAAGCCGACAAAGAAGAAAGGCGATAAAGTCAAGCATGGAGACATTATTGGCGAAGTAGAGGAAACGCCAGGCTTTACGCACCGGATTATGGTACCAGAAGGCATGGCAGGAAAGATTATCGAAATAAAATCCGGCAAACATAGTGTCGATGATGTCATCTGCGTTCTTGATTCAGACCAAGAAATCACCATGATGCAGAAATGGCCAGTAAGAAAGCCACGAAAGGTAAGGAAGAAACTGGCGCCAACTATTCCCCTAGTTACTGGCCAGCGCGTTTTCGATGTTTTCTTTCCAGTGGCCAAGGGAGGTGCGGCGGCTATCCCGGGTCCTTTCGGCGCAGGAAAGACCGTTAGCCAACAACAACTTGCCAAGTGGTGCGACGCTGATGTCATTGTCTACGTCGGCTGCGGCGAACGCGGCAATGAGATGACCGAAGTACTCACGGAATTCCCCGAGCTGCAGGATCCAAAGACAGGAAAGCCATTGATGAATCGCACCGTGCTCATCGCGAATACGTCGAACATGCCTGTAGCAGCGCGCGAAGCTTCCGTATACACGGGCGCAACGATAGCAGAATACTTTAGAGACATGGGCTACCATGTCGCCATGATGGGCGATTCCACATCGCGATGGGCGGAGGCCATGAGAGAGATCTCTTCACGCTTAGAAGAAATGCCAGGAGAAGAAGGTTACCCTGCGTACCTTTCAACGCGTCTTGCTGAATTTTATGAACGAGCCGCGCGTGTTGTGCCCTTAGGAATAGATACAGAAGGTTCAGTAACAATTATTGGAGCAGTCTCACCACCAGGAGGGGACTTCTCCGAACCAGTGACACAATCGACGTTGCGCGTTACTAAAACCTTCTGGGCGCTTGACGCAAAACTCGCACAACGACGCCATTTCCCAAGCATCAACTGGCTGACATCGTACAGCTTATACCTTGACACGCTGGAATCATGGTACGCACAGCACGTTGCTGCTGATTGGCGAAAGTGCATGGATGAGCTGATGAGCATGTTGCAGGAAGAGGAAAAACTTCTCGAGATCGTGCAGCTCGTTGGTTCCGATTCCTTGCCAGAGCGCCAGCAGGTAACACTTGAGATCGCGCGCATGATCCGTGAGTTTGTCCTGCAGCAGAACGCATTCCATGAGGTTGATACCTTCTGTGAACTTAAGAAAAGCTACCTGCTTATGAAAACTATCCTTCATTACTCCAACCTAGCCAATGCAGCGCTTGATCAGGGGGTTCGTGCCAAGCAACTGCTTGCACTGAAGGCAAAGGATAGAATCGCGGAAGCAAAGTTCGAGAAGAATTATGAGAAACTGCTCAAAGACGTCCAGAAAGAAATGGACGTTGAGTTCAATAAGCTGTAAGGTGATTTATCATGAAAGAATACAAAACGATTACTCGCATCGCGGGACCGCTTGTCTTTGTAGAGAAAACAGATCCGGTTGGATATGGCGACCTTGTCAAGCTCTCCCTGCCATCAGGAGAAATTAAAAATGGCCAAGTCCTTGATACATCAGGGGACATAGTCATTGTACAAGTATTTGAGGGTACTTCTGGCATAGACAAAAACTCTGGCGTCAAGTTTTTGGGAGAAACCATCAAGCTTGCAGTTTCCCCAGACATGCTTGGACGAATTCTCTCCGGTGCAGGAAAACCCATTGATGGCGGACCAGAGGTTATTCCAGAGAAAAAATTGGACATAATTGGTGCAGCTATCAACCCTTATGCGCGCGGCAATCCTGCTGATTTCATCCAAACAGGTGTTTCCACGATTGATGCCATGAACACACTCGTTCGAGGCCAAAAACTACCAATCTTCTCCGGCTCCGGCTTGCCGCACAATGAAATAGCATTGCAGATCGCGCGACAAGCAAAGGTCGTTGGTCAGGAAAGCAATTTCGTCGTTATCTTCGCGGCCATGGGCATTACTAATGAAGAAGCGCAGTACTTTATCAAGGACTTTGAGGAAACGGGCGCGTTGGGGCGCAGCGTAGTGTTTTTGAATTTAGCAGATGATCCGGCGGTGGAGCGCTTGGTTACTCCAAGAATGGCTTTGACTGCTGCAGAATATTTCGCGTTTGAGAAAGACATGCACGTTCTTGTCATCTTGACGGACATGACAAACTATTGCGAAAGCTTGCGAGAAATTGGCGCGGCGCGTGAAGAGGTTCCTGGAAGAAGAGGGTATCCTGGGTATATGTACACGGACCTCGCTACAATTTATGAAAGAGCGGGTATGATTAAAGGAAAGAAAGGAAGCGTGACGCAAATTCCTATCCTTACTATGGTAGGAGACGACATTACCCACCCAATTCCCGACCTTACTGGCTACATCACCGAAGGCCAGATTGTATTATCGAGAGAGTTACATCGAAAGAATGTCTATCCGCCAATCGATGTCTTGCCATCACTGTCTCGCCTGATGAATTTAGGCATCGGCAAAGGCAAGACGCGAGACGACCATAAGCAAGTTTCCGATCAGATGTACGCGAACTATGCGGAAGGGCGCGACCTGCGCGGACTCGTGGCTATTGTCGGTGAGGAAGCGCTTTCCGAAAGAGATAAGCGCTTGCTCCACTTCGCTGCTACCTTTGAGGATAAGTTTGTCCGGCAAGACAGGCGCGAAGATAGAGTGATTACAAAGACGCTTAACCTTGGTTGGGAGTTGTTAGCGCGCTTCCCGAAGAAGGACCTAACGAGAATCAGCGGCGAACTAAAGGAGAAGTACTACAAAGAGGAGAAAGTTTCTCCCACTGCTTCACCTGAAGAGAAGAAAGAGGAGAAAAAGAAGTAGAGATCTACGATCTCCTGTTGCAGACGGAATATGGCAGATATCAAACCAACCCGAAGCGAGCTGATGAAGCTCAAGAAGAAGATCAAGCTCGCTAAATCTGGGTATAATCTCCTGAAGAAGAAACGCGATGGCCTTATTCTTGAGTTCTTCGAGATCTTGAAGCACGCGAAGACATTACGCCAAGAGCTTGCCATCGAGTACAAAGAAGCGCAGCACAAGATGAATATCGCGCGAACCTTGGAAACGGATCTGAAGATAAAATCCTTGGCGCTTGCCGTGCATGATATGCCTACGATCACGTTGCAAACAAAGAACATTATGGGCGTTGTCGTGCCAAAGATCGAGACGACCATGGCGAAAAAAGGTATGAAGGAACGCGGCTATGGCATTGTGGAAGGTTCTTCTGTCATCGATGAGGCCGCTGCTGCATACGAACGCGTTGTGGAGAAGACTATAAAAGCCGCGGAAGTCGAGACGGCTATGAAGCGATTATTGCAAGAGATAGAGAAGACAAAACGCAGAGTAAATGCGCTTGAGTTTTCCGTCATTCCAAAGATGCAGCAGCAGGAGAAATTCATTAAGCTGCGTCTTGAGGAAATGGAACGAGAGAATGTGTTTCGGTTGAAGAGGATTAAGGACTAACAGCGATACCTTTAAATATTCCTCTCCTTCTAAGTCTTTTGTTGATTATTATTTTTTTTATTACAGATATGGTGAACCATGGTCTTACATCCTGAACAATACGCAGAAATCAGAAAGAGCTTAGACGAATGCAAGCGTCCATTATTCTTTTTTGACGATGATCCTGATGGCACATGCGCCTTCTTGCTGCTCTATCGCTATAAACGAGAAGGGACTGGAGTACCAGTAAAAAGCGCACCAAACCTTACCGCACAGTTCTTGTCAAAAGTAAGAGAATATGGACCGGATCTTATTCTTGTGCTTGACAAGCCGCTTATCGACCAAGATTTCTTGGACGGTGCTGATTGCCCGGTGATTTGGATAGACCATCATGGACATGTCAAGCGCGAGCGGGTTAGATACTACAATCCAAGGGATAATAATCCAAATGATATTACTTCTACCGCCATTAATGCATACTATGTCGGGCAACAAAAAGAAGACATGTGGATCGCGATGATGGGTGGCGTGGGAGACTGGCAACTGCCACCATTTACGAAAGAATTTTGCGAGCAGTACCCAGACCTTCTGGATAAGGACGTAAAACGACCAGAAGATGCGCTTTTTGCCTCCAAACTTGGCAGGCTGATTAAGATATTATCTTTTGTCATTAAGGGAAAGACAAGCGAGGTCATAAAGTGCATCAAGATCATGACCCGCATCAAGAGCCCGTATGAAATTTTACGAGAAGAGACCCCACAAGGCAAGTATATCATGAAGCGCGCTAAACAGATTGAGGAACGATATGATGAACTTCTCAAAATGGCGATGAAGAAACGCTCAAAAGATCTCTTGCTCATCTTCACGTATCAGGATGACAAGATGAGTTTTACCAAAGAGATGTCAAATGAACTGCTCTACAAGTTCCCAAACAAGATCATCGTTGCTGGCAGAGAAAAATCAGGCGAATTGAAACTGAGCTTGCGTTCTCGAGATTACCTGCTTCCTCCGCTTGTGCAAAAAGCGCTCGAAGGCCTCGAAGGCTATGGCGGCGGGCATGAGCATGCCTGTGGAACGAATGTGAAGGTGGGGCAATTTGAGCAGTTCATTGAGCAGTTTCGGACGGCAATGAAAGAGCAGGGAAAGGAGAAGAAGGGAAGGAAATAGAAGATGGAAGCAAAAATAGTAGCAATAACGGGAACCTACAAAGGCTTGGGCGCGGCATTGAGTATGCTACTCGCAAAGAAAGGATATAAGCTTGTTCTTGGTGGACGAAATAAGGCGGAACTAGAAAAATTCACCACAGAAATAAAAAAATTCAGCGACGCTGCCGCAGTAGTCATGGATGTTAGAAAGAAAAAGGAATGTGAACATTTTGTGGTTGCTGCTATTAAAAAATTTGGCAGACTTGACCTTCTCATAAACAACGCTGGCATCTGGAAATCAGCTTCTTTCGAGGAAGTGACAGAAGCTGATTTGCAGGAAATGTTCGAGACGAACCTATTTGGACCGATATACACTACCCAAGCAGCAGTATCTATAATGAAAAAGCAAGGAAGCGGACACATTCTTAACATTGGTTCTACCTCTGCTGTTGATTACAAAAGCAGCCATGTGGCATACGGCGCATCAAAAGCCGCACTAGTTGGGTTTACCGGCTGCTTGCGAACAGAACTGGAAGGGACAGGAATTAGAGTTTCTGTTTTCTCGCCTGGCGGCATGAAGACGGAGCTATTTCGCGTAAAGCCAGAAAGAATGAAAGAAGATTTTATGGATCCAGCATTTGTCGCGGAGAAGATCGTTGAGCATATCGAGCACCCGACTGATGAATGGCATGTTGTTTTGAGAAGACCACAGAAAAAGTAATCTCAAGGCCTCCAGCCATGTATGCTATTTCTCTTCTCCACGTTGGTATTTCTCATTTCTTTTTTTCTCCCCTCAAACGATGAGGAGAGAAAAAAAGAAATGAATGATGAGCAGCTGATGACCATCATTACATAGCATAGTTCCGAAAGCTATGATACTTATTTTGAGTAGTATTTCCCACGCAAAGTGAGGAAATGCTATGAAAAGACGTTCTCCAAAGCTCTACTATTTGGCACCAGCACATCTAAGACAGCGCCTAATATCTTCCCAAAACATACATAATCTGCTTTACCGTCCTCTCCCAATAGAACCTCATCACCATGGTCTTTCTCGCAAGAATGCCAAATGACTTGCGCAACTCTGGGTTCTCAATTAAGCGAAGAAGCTTTTTTTCAAGATAGACAGCATCCCCTCTTGGGAAGAGATAGCCATTCCTTCCATCCTGAATGTAATGCTTGATATTACCAACATACGTTGAAATAACAGGTAATCCGACAGCCATGGCTTCCATCGTCGCTAGAGAAGACGTTTCGGTAAGGCTAGGCATGACAAAGATATCCATCGCCTGCAAATAGGGAACAACATCTTCCACAAAACCAGTGATGTACACTTTTTTTTTGGCGATTGTCGTGACCATGCGACGATCGCCATCGCCAACAATAAGGAGCTGAATTTTTGGATAGCGCCCTTGCAGATTGGTGAAGGCCTGCGCCAAGGTGCTTACATCTTTCTCTCTGCTTATCCGCCCGCAGTAACCAATAACCATTGCATCTGGATCAAGGTGGACGGCGCGCTTGGCCTTGCGCTTATCTTCCAGTGGAGTGAAATGAACATTATCAACGCCCAATGGAACAATGATCTTTCGCGTCTTGATACCAAGCTCCGCAAGCTCAATGGCAACATTCTTCGCCGGCACGAGAAGAATATCGCACTTATTGTAGATGTACCGTTCAAGTCTCGCGAAGAAGCGCAAGAGAAGGGATTTGATGAATTTTGATTTGACGAGGACGTGCGTCAATTGCTCCCACTCATGTGAATGAATATAGGCAAGCAATGGTTTCTTAAAACGCCTTGCAGCAAGCAAGGTCATAAAACCAAGTGGTGCAGCGCTTTGAATCCAGACAATGTCTGCCCGTTTCACTTGTTCCTTAACCTTTCGATAAAAAAATCGAACAGCTGGATATGACGCAACCTGGAAGCGCTTATGCACGGGAAATCGAATAACGCTTGCTCCAGCGTAAGTTTCCTCTTTGAAATGCTTGGTAAATGAGGGAGCGAGAATGGTTACAGAATACGTTTTTGCTAATGATGGAAGTATCTGGTCAAGAAAACGCGTAATGCCGTCCTTCTTTGGCAAAAAAGTATCCGTTGCGATAAGG
>JACQMX010000051.1 GCA_016203375.1 Candidatus Woesearchaeota archaeon
CTCTTACATAGGTGACAGGGGGACGCCCCCTACGGGGATGTCACCTCTTTGCATGAAACATAAAAATGCGAGCTCGGCGCCAGCCGAGCGAAAGCGAGATTCGGGACAGAGCCGTTTTCTGCTAAACTTTTATAAAAAGTACACCCCTTTATCCTTCTATGGCTCTGCCAAAAAGACTTCTTGTTACAGACCCAATTGAGATTGAGGTATTTGAGCGTATACTAACAAATGGGCGAACACGTTTTATCGTAGATTATTTTCCAGGCATCCCTTCAGAAAAACTTGAAGATGTTATTGGTCGTTACGACGGCCTTATCGTGCGAAGTAGAACTCGGGTTACGCGTGAATTACTAGAAAAATCTCATCTCCAATATGTTGGTCGTGCGGGTAACGGTCTTGACAATGTTGATCTTGAAGCTGCTCAGGCAATGGGAATCCATGTCGTGAACTGTCCTGAGGGAAGTAAAGAAAGTGTTGCGGAACTTGTGCTTGGTGAGTTTATCACGCTGTCAAGAAATATTTTTTCTTCCCATAACAACCTTGTTGGGGGAAAGTGGAAAAAGCACAATCTTACTGGTCATGATCTTGCAGGAAAAAATTTCGGCATTATTGGTTTAGGTGCCATAGGCAGCGAAGTTGCCTTGCGAGCAAACGCATTTGGCATGAACATTTTTTCATACGATCCATATAAGACTGATCGTTATGCGGCATCACTTGGCGTTACGAGCGTGTCCTTGGAAGAGCTTCTTGCACTTTCCAATTATCTTACTGTTAATGTCCGTCTCACCGATCAAACGTATGGCATGCTTGGCGAGCGGGAAATAACACAGATGAAAGATGGCGTGTATCTTGTTAATACTTCTCGAGAACAAGTCATTAATACACAAGTGTTAGTCAATGCCGTACGTGCAGGAAAAATAGCAGGCTACGCTACTGATGTGTTTGCTGAAGAGCCACCAGCGTCTAGCCATCCAATTTTGCAACTTGCGCGAGAAGGCCATAATGTTATCGTCACTCCTCATATTGGTGCGCAAACGTACGAAGCACAAGGGCGAATTGCTGAAGCTATAGCGCGAAAGACGATGGATTTTTTTGAGGAGAGCATGTCAAAGCGTTCCCTGCACAGAAGATGGCATTTAGAAAGAGTGTCGCTGGGGCTTCAAGTTGCCGCTGTTGTTGCAACCATTGCTATGGGTCTTTATGCAATCGGAGATAAGCATCATTGCGACCAAGAACAAGGAAATATCACCCCATGGGACACATATATTATTACCTGTCCGCATAAGCAACCATCATTCCCAAACGTTTTTAAACCATAACCTCCTCTTTTTTTATCATGGAACCATTGCCTGTCCTCAATCCGCGCAAGCACGTCTTCGTTTGCACCAACAAGCGCGAGCCTGAAAAGTCATGCTGCTCTCATGTGGGTGGCGAAGAAATATTCTATGCGCTTAAGGATTATGTCAAGAGCCATGGTCTTGCTAGTAGGGTGTGGGTTACCAGGACGGGTTGTCTCGGCTTTTGCAATAATAAAGGAACAAGCATCGTTGTTTACCCAGACCAAAAATGGTTTTTGCAGGTTACAAAAGAAGATCTCCATACAATTATAGACATCATAAACCAGGAATAGCTCGGTTTTAGCCGTTTTTATCCTTTTTGAAAGTGCAAGAAAAGGACAGATACCTTTATATATCTAAGGCGATTTCAAAGGCTTATAAAATACTATAAAACTGATATGGGTGGCTTATGAAACGAGTAGGCGGTTTTCGACGCAGAACGCGTCATAAATACCAAAAGCATCTGAAGCAGAAAGGCAAAATAAGCCTTCAAAAGTACTTTCAAGAGTTCAAGGTCGGCGATAAAGTTATGCTTGCTGCAGAACCTGCAGTGCAAAAGGGCATGTATTTCCGCCGATTCCACAGCAATGTTGGCACGGTACAAGGAAAGCGAGGCAGATGTTATCTCATTAAGATCCATGATCTTAACAAGGAGAAGATAGTCATCGTCCATCCGGTACACCTAAAACTACCATAGCCTTCTGGAGGTTTACTATGTCAAGCTTAAAGATTATCTCAGAAACGCCAGTGCTCATGGCTCAACTGAAGGAAGACCTTGCGAAGATCAAAGCGCGTGACAAAGAGCTCAGTTTCCGATCCAATAAGACGGATGACTATCTCAACCACTTTGTTATGCTTTCCGCGAAAGAGGCGGAAGCGCTCAAGGAAAAGCTCGAAAAGTTCGAGATACCCCGCGTCAAGCCAGAGCACCTGGTCAAGATCGTCGATATTCTTCCTGTTACGCCAGAGGAAGTGAAGACAGTATTGTCTGGCTATACGATCACTATCAGCAATGAGAATTGCAAGAAGATAGCGGATATCGTGAAGGAACACCAACCAAAACAAAAAACCACCCCGCAGCATGAAGAGACACCAGCTCCAGCAACTGAATAAACTGAATAATAACGCTCATTCCCTTATCGTGAGGGATTGCCTATGGATACCAGCGAAACCACAAAACATGAACAGAGCGAGCAGCGCTCTGAGCAACCAAAGCGGGGCCGCGAAGAGTACGCCATTGTCCTGGATTTCCTCCAGCATGGTTACCCATTCGACAAGCGCCCAAGCCATCGCAAGACACCAATAGCGCAAGCCATAGGCAAAAATTATTTTACGCTTCTCGAGCTCATTCCGAAGCCAGGCGTGTTCTTGCAACCACTTGAAGAAGTGTATATTGGTGCGGAAAAGCGGGAAAAGATACATCACATTGCTGGCAAGCTTCCAATGAGCAAGCTAACTGCCACCGCAAGTGCTGAAATGAGGCACATCATTGAGGACCTTGTCCTTAAGCAAGAAGCACGATTTGTCGAGTTCTTCAACAAGGCAGCGCCATTGACAACGCGCATGCACACGCTCGAGCTTTTGCCAGGCCTTGGCAAGAAGCACATGTGGGAGATCATCGAACAGCGTGATGAAAAGCCGTTTGAGTCGTTTGAGGATATCAAGAAGCGCGTTAAGCTCATGCCGGACCCTAAAACGACAATCATGCGGAGAATCTTGCAAGAGCTTGAGGGCAAAGAGAAGCA
>JACQMX010000062.1 GCA_016203375.1 Candidatus Woesearchaeota archaeon
ATAATACATATATAAGCCTTATAAGCCAAGTTTTCGCAAAAACTGGTGCGTATTGACAATGTGCCTATCAAGTTTCAGCTCTTTGGGATCCGCTCCCAAGGCAAGTGCCACCAGCTGGGAAAGATGGAGCACGGGCAGATCAATTTTCTGCTTCATGAAACTCGCAACTTCTGGCTGTCTGCTATCCAAGTTTAAGTGGCAAAGTGGACACGGAGTTACCATGGCATCAGAGCCAAGACCTTTCGCTTCAAGTAAATTCCCGCCTGCCATTCTAAAGGAGGATTCTTTGTTTATCATGGAAATGGGAAATCCGCAACATTTTAGTCTGCCTGAATAAAATATTGGTTCTGCGCCAAGTGCGGCAAAAATATCTTCCATCGATGTTGGATAATGTGGGTTTTCAAACTTCATCGTGCTTGATGGACGCAAAAGATAACAGCCATAGAATGCTGAAAGTTTTAGTCCTTTCAATGGACGCACGACACGCTTTTTGAGCTCAGCAACACCAATATCCTCAACTAAAACCCACAAGAGATGCCGCACATCAGCGGTGCCATTGTAGGTATAGCCTTCATGACCAATAAGATTATTGATTTCCGCGCGATAGCCTATGTCTTCTTTCAATTTTTGGTTCGCCTTTGAAAAAACCCCCTGGCAGGTGCTGCAGTGTGTGAGCATTGGCAAGCCAAGCTGTTCTGCCATAGCAAGATTGCGCGCGTTCAGGCTATCCGCAAGCTTTGGATTCCGTTCTTCGATAACTCCGGCGCCACAGCAGGATGCGTTTTTCAGCTCAACAAGCTCAATGCCAAGCAGCTTTGCGACAATGGCTGTGGAGTCATAGAGCTCTTTACATGCACCACGCGATACGCATCCAGGAAAATATGCAAACTTGAGTTGTTTCATAATTTCTCCCTTGTCTTCCGCTCTATCGCAGCTGCAAGCATCTTGCGCTGCTGTTTTTCTTCCTCACGCGCAAGCTGGTAGATATCTCGCACTTCTTTAATCTTTTCGATTGGTGTATGAATGAGGTGGGGCATTTTTCCCTTTGTAAACATGCGCACACCGAGAGGAATCATGCTTAATTGACCAATAAGATTGAATCCTAAACTGACAACAGGAAGCTTTACTTCGTCAAGCCATCCGGATTTCTCGATAATTTTTTCAAACCCCACATGATGTCGCGCGCCAGGATTGTTTGTCATACCGGCATCCATTGCCATTTTCCGCAATTTCAAGATTTGGTCCATAGGTGCAACATTAACAGGACAAACCTCAACACAAAAAAAGCAATGCGTGCAATCCCATGCGCCATGCGGCTCGTTGTAAAGCGCAACACGATCTTTTTGACGCGCATCTCTACTATCCATTGTGTATCGCCACGCCCGCGCCAGTGCAGCCGGTCCGAGAAATTTTTCTTCAGCTTCACGACCATTACACGCACCAAAGCACGCGCCGCACATGATGCATCCTGCAACTTTATCAAGCAGGTGCACTTCTTCCTTGCTTTGCAAGTACTCCTTCTCTGGAACCTTAGATTCGTCAGGTTGTAGCCAAGGTTCTACGGCTTGCAAAGCGTCCCAAAATGGTGCCATATCTACAACAAGATCGCGGAGAACTGGCATATTGTTCATCGGCTCAACAATAAGCTCGTTGCGCTTGCTCACCGTTAGTTCATGCTTTACATGTGTCTCGCACGCGAGAATAGTACGCCCATTCACATTCATGGCACAACTGCCACAAATGGAATTTTTGCAGTTTCTTCGATAGGTAAGCGAAGCGTCTTGGTACCACTTGACCTTGTCCAAGCAATCAAGCAAAGTCGCTGTCTCTGGAACCTCCACTTCATACGTCTTGTAGCTTGGTAAGGTGTCCTTCTTCGCTTCAAATTTCCTGATTTTCAGTTTAACTTTCATGGTTTGTATTGTTTAGTATTTCCTTTCTTCTGGCTTGATTCTCGTAATGACAACTGGCCGATAGCCAATTGCAAGCTCATTATTTTTCTTGTACACGAGCGTATGCTTAAGCCAATTTTTATCATCGCGTTTTAAATAGTCGGTGCGCGCGTGCGCTCCTCTGCTTTCCTTTCTGTTCAACGCGCTAACGAGAATGGCTTCGGCGTACGTAAGCATGCTGCCAAGCTCGAGGACTTCGACGAGATGTGTATTGAATGTTCTACTTGTGTCTTCAAGGATAATATTGGTGTAGCGTTGTTGTAGTTTTTTTATTTTTGTGATGCCCGTTTTAAGCGATTTTTCTTCTCGGAAAATGCCGCAATGCTCCGTCATGGCGTTTTGCATCTCTGTGCGGACAGTGATCATCTTTTCTTTGCCATTTCCTGAAAATAATGCACGCATGCACTCTTCTGCTTTTGGAAACCAATCGCCTTTGATTTCCGCAAATGACGTTGCTTTTGCATAATTTCCCATCGCCGCTCCTGCGCGTTTGCCAAAAACAACACATTCGAGCAATGAATTCGCTCCCAAACGATTGGCGCCGTGGACAGAAACACACGCGCACTCGCCCGCTGCGTAAAGGCCTGAAAATGGTTTGAGTTCGGAGGTGATAACTTCCCCTTCGTTTGTTGTCGCAACGCCCCCCATGGAATAATGCACTGTCGGCCTCACCGGAATCGGCTGCTTCACGACATCGATGCCCATCTGCTTTCTGCACATCTCGCGCACAAAGGGAAGCTTTTCCATGATCTTCGCCTCACCCAAATGGCGAAGATCAAGGTACACATATGGCTGTTCATTGATGCCACGGCCTTGTTTGATCTCTGTTTCTATAGCTCTTGAGGTGATGTCTCGCGGTGCTAACTCCATCTTCTCCGGCGCGTACTTTTTCATGAAACGCTCGCCTTTGCCATTGATTAAGTAACCGCCTTCGCCGCGAACTGCTTCGGTAACGAGCAGGCCAAGGCTGTAAAGCCCTGTTGGATGAAATTGCACAAACTCCATGTCTTCCAGCGGAAGGCCGTAATGCAAGGCTAATGCAAGCCCGTCGCCAGTGCTCGCATAATCATTTGAGGTTGTATTGTATACACGGCCATATGCACCAGTAGCGAGAAGAACAGCTTTTGCACGAATAACTTCAAGCTTGCCATTTGGAATATCCCACGCGACAATGCCTTTGCACATATTATCTTCAATGATAAGATCAAGTACATACCATTCCTCATACACCTTTGTCATGCGCTTCATGATCTGCGCGTAAAGCTCGTGGACCATGGCATGGCCTGTCTTGTCAGAAGCAAAACAAACTCTTGGTTTTGCGTAGCCGCCAAAAAAACGTTGCGCTAATCTGCCATCATCGAGCCTGCTAAACAAAACGCCCCAATGTTCGAACTCGTAAATTGCGGCCGGCGCTTCTTTTACAAGAATTTCCACCGCATCTTGATCCGCGAGAAAATCGCTTCCCTTTACTGTATCGTACATATGATCTTCCCAAGAATCCTGGACAGTATTGCCAAGCGCGGCAGCAATGCCCCCTTCAGCGGCAACAGAATGACAGCGCAAGGGATGAGTTTTAGAAACAATAGCAGTATCCGCATATTTTGATGCTTCAAGCGCAGCGCGCATGCCGGCAAGACCGCCGCCAACTATAAGGATATCGTGCTGAAGGATAAACACCACCTTTTGGCGGAATAAGAGGGAGAGTGTATATAAAGGTTGCTTTGGACGGTTACGAAAAAGAAAGCGAAAAGCTTTGTAGACACCTAGTTGTAGAAAACTTTATAAATGTAGACACCTATCTTATAGTATGATCATCGAGATACACGCACAAGGGAAGAAGAAAAAGTACTATCTTGCGCACTCGTTTAGGGATGGGAAAAAGGTTAAAAAGATACGGCGGTATCTTGGGGCTGACTTATCCGAAGACCAACTGCGGAAATTGCGAGGACGAGCGGAAGAGATCATTCGCGAGCAAGTAAACGTCTATAAAAGCATCGCTGATCCGCTAAAGCATGTCTTAACTGAAAAAGAGCTTGACTTTATGCGCCAGCTTGAGGCGATGGGCCATATCGATATAAACCATTTATCAGAGGAAGGATGGAAACAATTTACTGAATCATTCACATATAACACAAATGCCATAGAGGGATCGACCGTAAATCAGGCGGAAGTTAAGGAGATACTAGAACAAGATATCTGGCCAAGAGATATCCCAAAAGAAGATATTTCTGAGATATATGGCGTCGCTACCGCGATAGAGCATATACGAAAAACTAAAGAGCATATTTCTCTTGAATTAATAAAGAAATTACATTCCATTGTTTTTAAAAACTCCAAGACATTTGCCGGACAATTCAGGAAAAAAGGAATCGAAGTAGTCATACGGGACGCTTCGGGAAACATTGTCCACCATGGAGCTCCGGCGAATAGGATAATTGGTTTACTAAAAGAATTAATTGCCTGGTATCAAAAGCATAAACGCAGATATCCACCAATACTTTTAGCAGCAGTTCTCCACAACCAGTTTGAGAACATCCATCCCTTCCAGGATGGTAATGGAAGAGTTGGAAGATTATTGCTGAACAATGTTCTCCTCAAACACAATCTTCCGCCGGTAAACATCCACCTGAAGAACAGGAGAGAGTATTATAAAGCACTTCAGGCGTATCAGAATGAAGGAAATATCCGGCCGACGATAGGGTTGATTTTAAAAGAGTATCGAGAGTGGAAAAAGGAATGGAAGTAAAAAGTTCTAAATCGATTAAAAATGCCTCAAAATCGTTCATATATCGCTATAATTAAACCACTCTCCACTAGCCATTCCATCACCCAAAGCTTTTAAAGGAGTTATCTGCCATTCTTACTAGTTACCAAACCATAACTTGCTATGATAACCCACCTTGAAAAGCAGAACACCGAGGAAGAACTTTTAACTATTCTGCACCCCCATGTTAGAACATGGTTTCACCAAAAGTTCAAGACATTTGCTATACCGCAGCGCTTTGGGGTTATGCAGATTCACAGCAGAAATAATATTCTTATTTCTTCCCCAACTGGCAGCGGCAAGACATTAACCGCCTTTCTTGCTATTCTTAATGAACTTATTGATTCTGCGGATAAGGGTATTCTGCAAGATAAGATTTATTGCGTTTACGTTAGCCCTTTGAAGGCGTTAAATGCGGATATAGAGCATAATCTCCTTGAGCCATTGAAGGAGATTGGGGCTATAGCTGGCAAGGAGTTCGGCATTCGGGTTGCTGTGCGAACAGGTGACACAACTGCGCAAGAAAAAACAAAACAGCTCAAGCGACCACCGCACATTCTCATTACAACACCAGAAAGTTTAGCTATAATTCTCGCAAGCATAAAATTCAGTGATCATTTGCAAAATACCCAATGGTGCATTATAGATGAAATCCATGCCATGGCGGAGAACAAACGCGGGGTGCACCTCTCGCTGAGCTTGGAACGCTTGCAGCGCATGAGCCCGGCCATGACTCGAGTAGGACTCAGCGCGACTGTTGCGCCGCTTGATGACGTGGCACAATTTCTTGTAGGAGCAAATCGTGACTGCAAGGTTGTGGACGTGCAATTCCTGAAACAGCTTGATCTTAAGGTTATAAGTCCTGTGCCGGATCTTATCAACACGACACACGGCGAGCTGCACCATGCAATGTATTCATTGATTGACAAGCTTGTACAGGAACACAAAACAACGCTTATCTTTACGAACACGCGTTCAGCAACTGAACGAGTAGTGCATTATCTGAAGGAAAAATTTCCAAAACACTATAATGACATCAATATCGGTGCGCATCATGGCTCGCTTTCCAAGGACCACCGCACAGAGCTTGAAGGAAATCTCCGCCAAGGAAAGCTAAAATGCGTTGTTTGCAGCACATCACTCGAGCTGGGAATTGACATTGGCTACATTGATCTCGTTCTCCTGCTAGGTTCGCCAAAGTCTGTTGCTCGAGCTTTGCAGCGCATTGGACGCTCTGGACATCAACTGCATGCTACCACAAAAGGAAGAATAATCGTTATGGATAGAGATGATCTCGTGGAATGCAGTGTCTTGCTTAAGTCAGCAATGGAAAAGAAGATTGACCGCATCCACATTCCTACAAACTGCCTTGATGTGCTTGTACAGCACATTCACGGTCTTGCCCTTGAAGAAAAAATTCACATTGACGACCTTTATGCTTTAGTCAAGCAATCGTATTGCTATAAAGATATTTCTCGTAAGGATTTTATGGAGATTGTTGAGTATCTTGCCGGCAAGTTTATTTCGCTTGAAGACCGTCATGTCTACGCAAAAATTTGGTATGACGAAACAACAGGGATGATTGGAAGAAAGGGCAAGATGAGCAGGGTTATCCATATGTCTAACATTGGCACGATTCCTGATCAATCTGGCGTTATTGTAAAGGAAGGAGAAAAGAAGATTGGCATGGTTGATGAGGGGTTTCTTGAGCGCCTGAAGCCTCGAGATATCTTCGTGCTTGGCGGCAATACGTACCGTTTTAAGTTTTCGCGAGGCATGGTCGCGCAGGTTGACAGATGCTACGAAACGCCACCAACCGTACCATCTTGGGTTTCGGAGATGCTGCCATTGAGTTTTGATCTTGCTATGGATATCGGGAAATTCCGCAGGTTAATGACAGAAAAACTTGAAGCAAAGAAGTCAAAGGAGGAAATTCTCGAGTTCATCCGTTCTTATCTGTATGTCGATGAGAATGCCACGAATGCCGTTTACGAATACTTCAAAGAACAGTATGATTATGTTGGCGAGATTCCAAGCGATCAGCGCATCCTTATTGAGCACACGGAAGATGAAGATGGTAGAAAATACATCGTCTTCCACACCTTATTCGGAAGGCGAGTGAATGACTGCCTTTCTCGCGCGGTTGCGTTTGCGATCGCGCGCATGCAGCACAAGGATGTGGAAATGGGAATATCTGACAATGGATTTTACCTTGTCTCGCATGGCAAGCTCCAGCCCATGCAAGCATTGAAGGCGTTGAAGCCTGCAGAGCTGAATAAGGTGATGGGGCTCGCGCTTGACCAGACTGAGGTTTTGCGGCGACGCTTTCGGCACTGTGCAAATCGAGCCTTAATGATCCTGCGCAGCTACATGGGCCATACCAAGCGCGTTGGAAGGCAGCAAGTTTCATCGATGATCCTCATGAACGCAGTAAAGCGAATTTCGCCAGACTTCTGCATATTGCGAGAAGCAAGGCGAGAGGTTCTCGAGGATCTTATGGACATTGAAAACACCACACTTGTATTGAATTTGATTGCGCAAGGAAAAATGAAGATTGCAGAAGTACACACAAAGATTCCAAGCCCCTTTGCCTTTGATCTGGTGTTACAAGGACATTTAGATATTATGAAGATTGAGGATAAGGTTGAGTTCTTGCGCAGGATGCACCAGAACGTGCTGGCGAAGATTGGGTTGGGGAAGAAATAATAGTCAATCCATAGAAGTAATTATGCGATGCGCCGCTTGACTTCCCGAAGAATCAGTTCCCAACACGCATCAAAAATATACATTTAAACTTTTTGGTTACCATGTGGTTTTAATAATGTTCAAATGGTTCTATATAAAACCATTATATATACTATAGTATATATTACATTACCATATCTTTAAAAAGCATTACACTAAACATAGTATATGAGTCTTATCCACAAACTCGACGCGCGCGAAAACGAGCTTATCGAACGGTTTCATAGGCATCCATTCTTTCGAGGATTTGGACAGCAAAGCGATGCCTCGCTGCGGGACTATCTTGTCCAGAAATGGTTCTTATCCACATGGTTCATACCTTGGTATGACAAAGCTATCAGTACCATACGCGATCTGGGAGCAAGAGATGTCTTGCGAGAAATCGTCTTTGAGGAGTTTGGGATAAGCGAGGGACAAACACCCGCAACAGCTTCCCCTACCCATCGGGAAGATTTGCTTGCTGATCTCGCGTTTATTGGCATTCCGCAATGGTATGTACTCAACGCTAAACCGACAAAAGAAACTATTCACGCGCGAAATCGCTTGGAAGCGTTGGTGGATACGTCAAGAACTGAAGATAGTGACTTACGAACGATGGTTGCATTACGAGTTGCTGGAGAGATTCTTGTCGCTGAAGAGTATCGTCATGTTGTGCCGGAATTGGAAAGGCGCTATGGCTTAACCCGAGGAAAATCACGATTCTACGCGCCACACTTTTATCATGACCGAAAAGACAGAACAGCCGAGACAGAAGGCCAGCATACGGAGTCGTTTGTGGAGGTCATCAATAGGATGATTACTGATGATCACAAACTTGACATTGCATTGGAAAGTGCCCAACAGGCGTATGACGCCCGTATATCCATTTTTGACCAGTTTACTGCAGGGCATAGAATAGCTCGCGTTGCGCGACATGTCGGCGTTGCCGCTGCGGTAGCAGCCTTTGCTGTAACTGTTGGCGTAGCTGGACGCGTCTTGCAACCAACAGAACACGAAGCGTACGCGCGGTTTGTGGCGTCTTTGCCTCCAACAGCGAGAGCTTTCTACGCTGATGCTGATCGCCGATTGCTCGATCAGTATGAAGCAACGGGCGACCAGCGATATCTAGCGAATCTTGGCACGCTGCAGGGAGCGAGAGATATTTGGGGAGCAGGACCATAACGCTTACTTTTTAATATGAGTATTATTTACTTTCTTCTATGAACCGTATTTCCCTTGCCATCAATGTCACTGCCATCGACCTCGCCTTACTTGTTAGAGACACCCTCATCATCTCCGACATCCACATTGGCTATGAAGACGCCCTTCAAAGCAGGGGCGTTCTCATCCCAATATTCCAGCTGCAAGACACCATAAAACGCCTTGAAACAATATTAAAAGAAACAAAACCAAAGATTGTTGTTATAAACGGCGACCTGAAGCATGAGTTTGGAAGGATTTCTTCGCAGGAGTGGCGCGATACCTTGAAACTGCTGGATATGATTCTGCAGTACACAGAAAAAATTATTATTGTCAAAGGCAATCATGATCCTATTCTCGGTCCTATAGCAAGAAAACGAGGGATCGAAATTGTTAAAGAATATAAAATTAATAATGTGCTTATCGCGCACGGTGATGCTGAACCGGCACTGGATAAAGAAAATAAAGATGTTAAAGTAATTATTATTGGCCACGAGCACCCTGCTATAATCATCCAAGATAAAGTGCGCCGAGAACGCTTCAAATGTTTTCTGGTTGGCAAGTATAAACGAAGAATGCTTATTGCACAGCCATCATTTTTCCTGCTGACCGAAGGAAGCGATGTGTTGAAGGAAAAACTGCTCAGCCCATTGCTGCAGCGCGATCTTGGCAATTTTGATGTTTATGTCGTAGAAGATAAGATTTATCCGTTTGGGAAGATTAAGAATTTACGATGATTATTTTTTCTTTATCTTTTTCCCTAATTGCACATTTTCTCTCTCCCTCATCTTCGGGACCAGCCAATACGCGATAATCGTGCATGGCACAACAACGATCCAGAACACGATCTCGGGGATCTTGCGGAATGACATAAGAACAAATGCAGCAAGCGCAACAACGAGCGTTATACTCGCGACGGTTTTCGTGCTAGTAATCTTCAAAGATTTTCCTGATGTCACGCTTCTTGCTCTCCACTTGTTCCTGCTTGCGAATTTCCTCAAGTTGCTTTCGCTCAATGATATGGCCTACGGAAGATTGCGCACACTCAATACAAAAGAGTTTGGAACCCCAGCGCTTGCCTACGCAGTATCTGCAAAGCTGCTTGCCGCACCACTGGCATGCTCCTTCCAAAGGCTTTTGGTGCTTCTCGCATTTCATGAATCCATCACCCAACCAATCCATAGCAGCATTTGTCGTATATAAAGTTATTGCTAATAAAGCATACAGTCGTAATGTTTATAAACCAACCTGCCTTTTCCAGTTCTATGAAAAAAGGCAGGTGGCTTATCCTCGGCATTGCCATACTTTTTTCCCTATCCACAGTTTCGGCAAGAGAGATTTTTTCTGGTTGGGTCGTGTCTGAAGAGCCGTTCACCGCAGGAGACATGACCTTTGTCGCCCGCTACGTCAGAGAGACAGGACGACTTATCATTAATACCTCTACCGACCGCGTTCTTTTAAGCAAGGGCGATTGCAAAGAACGTGAAGATATCCAGTACTGCTTCTTAGCCGTTGATTTTGACGAACACGCTCGCTACGAGCATGGGAAAGAATACGCGGGCATCAATCTTCTTATCACACTTCTTGAACCAACCATTCAAGTTGAACGCGAATTTTCCACCACAGCACCAAAGATCATGGAACGAGTCACGATTCAAGGGAAAGTAAAAAATGTTGGTGATACCAACGCGAATAATCTTGTTTATGCGGATAGCTTTCCGCCTTGGATACTGGTAAAGTATTCCACAACGCCAATCGTCGGCAATAGTGTACGGATGGTAGTAAGCTATTTGGCACCAGGAAATGAACGGCCATTCCGCTACATTATCGAGCCGCGCGATTACAAGGAATTTGATTCCGCGGCAACAGTATCGTATGATTATGTCGGAGGAAGCACCATTATAAAGACAGATCCAACCTATCTTGAAGTCGCATCGCCTGTCTCCATCAAAGAGAATTTCTCTGATCACGTGGCAAAGGTTAATGAGATGGTCACCTACACTATCACCATTCAGAATAAAGATCTGCGAACAGACCTTTCCGTTAACGAATTTGCCATTCAAATTCCTCCTGGCTTGGATGTTCTCTCCTTTACGCCAAATCTCGAAAAAAAAGGTAATGCCCTTATCTTCCAGAACATGGTAAAAAAGGATAGCAAGGAAACGCTCACGATAACATTGAGCAGCAGACAAGCCGGAAAATACGTTGTGCGAACACTAGCAGATTTTACAATCAACAACCTTCCCATCAAAAAGGAATTATCGCAAAAGCTTACAGTCAGCAGCACGGACATCGTGCCCGTGCTCGAGATAGAGCCCATGCAGGCAAAAGAGGGGGATTATTATCATATTACAGCAACCCTCACCAACCAAGGAGAAGAAGACATCGCCGATGTGGATACGAGCATTAGCGGCATAAAGGAGTTGCCATTGGATTTTAATAATCGCGCGGTGCTTAGGCGACGAACCCTTGAACTGTATGACGCAGAATTACCCGTACCAGAAGTGAATGCAACGACAACAAAAACGATCCACTTGGATGGCTCCTACAATGACTCTAGGGGAAGGAGGTTTTCATTCTCTACAAAAGAGGAAATCACCTTTCTTCCAGGCCCAAAAGTGCTCGAACTTCGTCACGAAATACCCGCATTCATACGGCCCGGAGAGAATATTACCATTATTATCTATGCGAAGAATCTTCGCCTACAACCCCTTTCTGGCATAGAACTGGCAACAATGCTTCCAAAAGGAACAAAGGTAAAAGAAGGCGATCCTTATGGAAGTATTTCCCTAAAAGCAAATGAAGAGAAGGAAGCGTACCGATTCACGCTGCATGTCTTTCCAACCTATAAAAAAGATGAAATTAACATCAAAACAATAGGAAATGCCGTGTATGACAGCGAATTCATAAAAGTAACTAGGCAAGCAACGATTGTGATTGGTGAGGCGCCACTTCAACCTCCAGTACTGGAAGAAATCCAACCGTCAAGTGAGGAGCAACAACCAGAAGTTCAACAAAATATTAGTGAGATACCATTACCACAAGAAGAGCAAGGTTTCTTCGTGAGATTGTTTACCTTGCTCAAGCGACTGCTCTTTGGCTAACTGCTCGAGCGCTTCGTTTTTCTGTACCAAACTGCTTGTTATAATAAGTGTAGAATGCTCCATGCTTCCGCATCAGAGTGGTAAACGGCCCTTCTTCCACAATCCTGCCGTCTTTGATCACAAAGATTTTATCCACATGGCGAATAGTGGAAAGGCGATGTGCGATAATCAATACCGTTCTCCCTTTTGTTGCATACTCCAAAGCCTTTTGCACTTTTGCTTCAGAAATTGCGTCAAGAGCGGAGGTTGGCTCATCCAAGATAAGAATAGGTGGATTCCGAAGCAAAACGCGCGCGATGCTAATGCGTTGCTTTTCGCCACCGGAAAGACGCACGCCGCGTTCACCAACAGGAGTGTTATAACCCTTTTCAAGACCCATAATGAAATCATGCATGTTTGCGAGCTTCGCCGCCTGGATAATATCTTCGTCCGTTGCAACCATATTCCCAAAACGGATGTTTTCCTTGATTGTGGTATTAAATAAAATAGCTTCTTGACTCACAATACCAATGTTTTTTCGCAAAGAAAAAAGCTGGATATCGCGGAGGTCAAGGCCATCCAAGAGAATGTTTCCTTTCTGCGGATCAAAGAACCGACAAATAAGATTGCCAATAGTTGTCTTTCCCGCTCCGCTTGGTCCGACAAGGCCAATAATTTCACCAGACTGTATATGGAGATTAATATTCTGCAAAATCGGTTCGTCATGGTTATAACTGAACGCAACATTTTTGAAGCTAATATCTCCCTTTACGTGATGCAGCTCAGCAGCATTCGGCTTGTCGTGAATCTTCGCTTTCGTGTCAATGACAGCGAAAACTCGGTCTACGGATACCAACGCGCTTTGCAAGCCAACATTCACACTGCCAAGCGTAGCAATCGGTTCGAAAAGCTTGCTAATGTAGGTGTATATGGCGATCAGGCTGCCAATGGTTAACACGCCAGCCATCACCTTAACACTCCCGAACCATAAGATTAAGAGGAGGGGAATAAAGGTGATGAGCGCAACGACTGTTGAAGAAGAGCTCTCAAGCAGATCCATCTTGAGATCGAGATGGATGAGTTTCTTGCTCTTACGCTGAAACTCTCGCAACTTTAACGCTTCTAACACGAAGGCTTTGATAGCTGCCATCGAAGAAAGGTTCTCTTCAAGAAAGCTTAGGAGGTCGGAAGATTTCTGTACCAGCTTCTCCTTTTGGCGATTGATTTTTTCACTAAAATAATGTTGCGCGATGAGATAAAATGGGAAAAAACCCAGTGATGCAAGCGTAATCTGCCAATTTAATTTTAAGCAAATGATAAGGATGAAGATTGCAGTGAGGCTCTCAAGCAAAATGACATTCACGACAATGTTGAGAACATCATCCATGCTGTACACATCCTCATCAAGGCGATAGAGCATGTCACCTACTTTTTTTGAATGGAAAAAACTCATATCAAGATTTTCTATATGACTAAACAATTGGGTTTTTACGTCAAAGATCAGGTTTTCAACAAATTGGGTTGTCTGGTAGGAATGGTAGATGGCAAGAAGGCCCTTGACGACAAAAATGATGATAAATATCGCGATAAGGTTAAAGAGAAGGCCAAGATTTTTTGATGGGATAACATCATCAAGAAGGATCTTTACCATATACGGCCCAACAAGGCTCAGCAAAGAAAGAAAGCCGGTAAGTATGAAAAGCCAAACGCACAGTTTCCATTGCGGCTTGGCATACCGCATAATGCGTGCAGTCTTATGAAGAAACCGCCTGAATTTCTGTACACGTTCACCTCTCATGTATTTAAAAAGAGCGTATGGCTATTTAAACCTTGCTCTTATGGCACTTTCAAACGGCGAACATTAATCGCATTCCGGTTGTCATCTGTATCGAACTGGACGCGATCATTTTTATTGAGAACCTGCCCAGGCTCGAGATAGACCTCAAAGGTATACATGCGAAAGCGATGATCCGCTCGAATGCGGCCGCGCACTAATGGCCTACGCCGCCTAGGAAATTGGATAGCATGTGATTCAACGATCTTTCCGGTGTATGCGGTTGGCATGAGAAAAAGAAAGCAAACGAAATATTTAAACTTATCTACAGGAGCTCATCGACAATCCGTTGTAATCCATAGACAACCTGCTCATCCCGCGAGTGTAAACTGTCTATCAGAAAACGCTGGCCAAGAAGGTGCTGCATTCCAATAACATATCGTACGGCGATCTCACTGCGCTGATTATCAGTATATGGCTTGTCACCCTGTGAAAATCCACGGGCAAATTCCTTTGAATAAGATTTTGGATTCAATTCCCTTATCTCTCCCCTCTCAAGTTTTGCAAGCTGTTCTTTATAATCATCAGCAAGCCAGAACCGTGATGAGTCCATGGTGTACAACTCATCTTGGCTCACGATTTGGCCATGTCTATTAATACCATGCTCTGTCTTGGTATCAACGAGAATGATGCCTTTTTCGCTTAAGAATTGAGAGACAATGCCAAATGCAAAAAGAGCACTATTCCGAATTTGCGCGTATTGGTCGCGAGTACATGCATTCCGTTCAACAAGCTGTTGCGGAGAAACAGAGGCGTCATGGATGTCTGATTTTGTTGATGGAGTGTCCATGACATATGGTAGGGGTCCATTGGCAATCAACCCCTCAGGAAGAGGATGGCCACAAAAGGTTCTTCGTCCAGCTCGATAATGCATGAATAATGACGTGCTTGTGGTGCTTTTCGCCATGTGTGCGCGAACAACCATCTCCAGGGGGATCTGTTGTAAATTCTCTGCAGCAATAACAAGAGAATTATCCACCAAACCATGCACCTCGATCTCCGACGTTCCAATGGCAGGGGCCACTAATCTTCTCATGGAATAGTGATTTACGGCTAAAATTTGATCCTTAAATGGAATCTCTCCACGATTGATGTCATGCGTCGAAATGCGCCGCGTTCGCACCATAATGCGAAGTGGCGTTCCGTCCTTCGCAACTAACGGTGGATTTTCTTCAATGATGCTTCCTCTTTGAGGATAGAGCACCTTTCCTCCAAATATAGAATCAGAAACCTTTCCCGGGCGCACCGTGTATCCTTTCAAGCGAGGGATAGCGCCGGA
This sequence comes from Candidatus Woesearchaeota archaeon, assembly GCA_016203375.1. Classification (GTDB taxonomy): domain Archaea; phylum Nanobdellota; class Nanobdellia; order Woesearchaeales; family UBA12501; genus JACQMX01. The sequence goes on from JACQMX010000062.1 coordinate 14,837, forward strand.
ATCTAAGATTTCCTGTGTTGAGCTTGATGGCTTATCAGCCATGTTAAAATAGACATCAACGAGACCACGTATTTCATCTTCAGTTAAAAGAGGTAGAGAATGATCATTCATGCTGCCATCCTCAATCATTCTCGACGCGTGGCGCCAAAATGAAACTCAACGATACCTTATCCAGAGTACGATAATCCAAGCGAAGTGGATAATCCTTATTGAAAGAAATCGTAACCTCATCAGCGAGCTTGCTGCCATTGATCATCTTTTTGAGGTATTCGATAGAATATTTTGATCGTACTTTGTCACCTTTCACGTCCACTTTTGTTTCATTGCCTTCTGGCACTTCGATATGCGCCTTGCTCAGGTCGCCTTCCGCTTGAACAGTGAACTTGCCATTTTCCGCGATAAAGCTAACGGACTCCGCTACAATATCAACGTCCTCTACAGCTTCATTCAAGACAGTGGATACCGTCTTGACCGATGCCGCGAAATTGAGCTCTGGCACACGCTGCTCTTTCTCCTCCAAGTCGATAATGGGGAGGGAGAAGGTTCGTGTGGTGTTGCTCTTGAGCGTGATCTTGAGCTTGTTCTCGTCAAGCTCGAGCGTAATAGCATCATTTGGCTTGGCTCGCTTGAGTACCTGCTTCAAATTGCTGAGATTAATGGCGATTTCCTGGGGTTTGTCTACTTTATACTCCACAAAGGAACTTGGCAATAGCTTAAAGATGACCATGGCCACGTTCGCTGGATCCATAGCAACGAGCTCAATGCCATTGCCAGTGACTTTAAACGTTGCTTCATTGACGAGTTCAGAAATAATGGAAATGCTCTCCTTCAAGTACTTTGGTTCAGCTAGACTTAAATGCATAAGTAACCCCATTTGACCCTATATGCCGCATCTATCTAATTTGTCAAACGTGACGCTATTTAAATTTTTTGTGGTTCTGATGAATAAGGGAATAGAAACCATAACAAGTATACAGCTAACAAGTATACAGCTTAATGATATTCAAACAAGCTTCGCTGCTTGTGGTTCTTAAGAATATCCTCAAAGCTCTGGTTCTGGAAACTAAGAACGGCATCCGCGATTGGCTTGATCTGCTTCTCGATATAATGATTGTAATCGAGAGAACTCTTCTGCTTTTGCACCGGCTGTCTTCACGGTCAGGGCTGTCTGGATTTCTGCACCGGTCGGGCCGCGCTTTGGGA
>JACQMX010000052.1 GCA_016203375.1 Candidatus Woesearchaeota archaeon
AATAAAGTCTATTTCTGTAGTCACTGAAGAGAGGTGGTTAAAATGCGTGAGGAAACGATCATGAAAAAACAATCTATCATTGTATTCAGCTGCATACTTATTGCAGTCTTGCTCTTGGCAGGCTGTAATGGGGGTGACGGAAATACAGTCAGAGAGGCAAAAAAGGTAGACAAACGTCCTATTATTACTATTGGAGTCCCAGCACCATTAACTGGCGATGCTGCAATGATGGGCACCGGCTTTCGTGATGCTATAGAACTTGCCGCAGAACAGGCTAATGCTAAAAATACAAAATACAGGTATAAGGTTGTTTTTGAGGATGACCAGCTCGATAACGCAAAGACAGTCAGCGCTTTCCAAAAGATGCTGACCGCAGATAAGATTAATGCAGTTATCACCTTTTCTTCAGGCTCATCTCATGCTGTTGTTCCAATAGCGGAAGAGAATAAAATTCCATTAATCGCTATAGCGAGTGATCCAGAAATTGTCAATGGAAAGAAGTATGCTTTCTTGCATTGGGTCACGCCAGAAGCGGAAGCTAAGATTTTTGCTGAAACGGTCAAAAAGTATGGCTATAAGAAAATTGCCATCTTTAGCACGAATCAGCAGGGCGTGCTCGCAATGCATGATGAGCTTGTTAATCTTCTTGGCGATACCATGTTTCCCGTAGATGAAGTCTTTGATCCAGATGTTAAAGACTTCAGAACTGCTATCTTGAAAGCGGAGAAAGCGAAGGTTGATGCGTACATGCTCAACTTTTTGCCGGGGCAATTGATTATTGCGGCAAAGCAAGTGCGAGAGCTTGGCGTTGATAAGCCATTGACTGCTATTGAGGCTTTTGAGTATGAGGAAGACCCTTATGGCGTTCTTGAAGGGCAATGGTTTGTAACTGGCGATGAGCCAGCGAATGATTTTGCGCAAGCGTTGCAAGCAGAATATAACCACGCGCCTACTATTGGTGCAGCGAATGGCTATGACGCCTTTAATCTGCTTGTTGCTGCGTTCGAGAAAGCTGGCAAGAACAATCCTGATGGTGTAGTTGCAGAACTGCTCAAACTCCAAAACTTTGACGGCGCGCTTGGCGAGCTTGCTGTTGATGCTGATCATCGCGTGCAATCAAATGCAGTTGTTAAGGTTATGCGGAATAAGAAACCGGTGAAGGTAGAGTAGACAAAATGAAGCAAGAACAATTAACTATTGACGGCAAGCTAGTTGAAGTCGCATCATTTCTCGGCCACTTCGATGAAGGCCTTGCCGCGTTTGCTGCAGAACAATATAATCTTGTCACAGCAAAGCAACTTGCATGGCTTTATACAAGTGCTACTCACAGCCATATTGTCTACGACGGGGGCTGGTCGTGGGTAGTGGAGGGCGCAATCTGTTTTTCTGATAAGGAGTATGTTGTGGTAGGTTCTCGATCTGAAAATCCCATCCTCCAAGATCCGGCAAAAGCGACCCAACTCTCGCTTGATAAAGAAAAAATCTATCTTGATGGCAGGATGGAGAGCCATGTGCGGTCATTACGCGATGAGGCAATCAGCAAAGGTGTTGGTGCCGTTCTTCCTATTACCCCACCGAATCGTATTTTGACAACTGAATTTGGCAACCATCCACTTACGAGATACTTGTTTGAAGAGCAAGCTGAGCCATATGGGCAATTCTTGTATAATCTTATCGCTGATGCTGTCGGTGTCGAGCGAGCGCTTCCCTCTGAAACTATGGATATAGCACATCCTTTCATCTGTCAAATGTGGATATCAACACCCCGACGTGGGGCTGTCGTTCATCTCAGTGGCTCTTATTTGAGTAATATAAACGGTCAAATGCTCGGCATACGGCCGTAAAACAGAAAGGTGAAACCATGGATAAAATAACAAAATGGACATTAGGAATTATTGCATTGTTAGTTGTAGTGCTGATTGTTATTCTTGTAGCATTGCCTGAAGACAAGCCAGCAGCAAAAACAACGACAAAGAAGGTAACAACACCAATCACGCTTGGATTTATTTCTCCATTGACTGGCGATGTTGCGTCAATTGGACAAATGGTTCAGCAAAGCGTTGCGCTTGCTGTTGATGAAGTTAACAAAGAAGGCGGCATTAACGGACGGCCTCTTCGTATTATTTATGAAGATGGCCAGTGCGGCCCTACTGAAGCAACAAAGGCGGCGCAGAAGTTAGTAAATATTGATCGCGTGCCTGTTATCGTTGGCGGCTTATGCTCTTCAGAAACACTCGCTGCTGCGCCGATTGCAGATGGTAAGACAGTATTGCTATCACCGTGCTCTTCGAATCCAGACATTACGGATGCAGGCGATTACGTTTTCAGAGCTTACCCATCAGACTCTTTCCAAGGAAAGTTTGCAGCAGAGTATGCATTCGAAAACTATGGCAAGAAGGCAGCTATCCTTTACTGCAATAGCGACTGGTGCGTTGGCTTAAAGGATGTCTTTGGTCAACGCTTCAAGGAACTCGGCGGTCAAGTTGTTGCTGTGGAAGCCTTTGAGCAAAACTCGCGCGACTTGAAAACGCAGCTGCTCAAGGTAAAGAACGCGAATCCAGGTATTGTGTACATGCCTTCCTATACGGAAGCAACTATCGTTGGCTTGAAACAGGCAAAAGAGCTTGGCATTAATATGCAATTCCTAGGTGGAGATGCGTGGGATGATGCCAAGATCTACGAAGGCGCGGGCAATGCAGCTGAAGGCATACAATTTGTCGTGCCTGACGTGCCATGGCCAGCTGACTTCAAGCAGAAGATGATTGCGAAAACAGGCAAGACAGACACGCCTGTTTGTGTACCGCAAGCATACGATGACGTGAAGATGATCGCGAACGCCATGCGCAAGGTTGGCGCAGATCCAGCAAAGATCAAGGATGAACTGTACAAGGTGCAGAATTACCAAGGCGTTTCCGGCACTATCAGCTTTGACGAGAATGGCGATCTGAAAGAAGCAACATATGTCGTCAAGGAAGTGCAGGATGGCAAGGCCGTGGAGCTGCGATAAATTTGTTTTTTTGTTTTTTTAAATTTAGTATTGGTGACTACAATGGAATTCGACGAAAACAACAGTGATGACAATAAACTATCTACGCATGGCGTCAATTTGAACGATATAATTAGGGGGATTTTAGCTACAAATCCAGCCTTAAAAAAAGGCAGAGAAGTTTTAGAATGGGTGCATGCCGGACCGCACAGGCAGTCAGATGCTTATTGTGCAGCGATGTACTTATTTATTGGCGGCGCGACTAATTCGGCTTTGGATGCTTTGTCCTATGCAGTTCAGGAAAATGAACGAGCAATTGGATTTGGATTAATGGGTGAAATGCCGCCTGATCATAGAACGCATCGAATCCTTAAGGCATTGCGGGATAATAAAGCCCAACTCCCAAGTTTGATGAAAATTGTAGATACGGCATACAAGCAAAAGATTGGGGATCAGGAAATTTTTGACTACCTGCACGATGCTATCATCATCGAAGAAGCGTTGGAAGCTGACATCCCTTATATGTACGCTAAAAGAATTCCAGGCATTGTGCCAGAGGCAGCTTTAAGCTATGGAACCATGATGGAAAATTTAACTGGCATGCCTTTAACACCAGAAAGCGAAGAAAGAAAACACTCAACAAAAGAAGTTCTAGAACGTGCACAAAAAGATGTACGAAGAGCATTCCTTGGCTACAAACTTCTGGAAGAGGCATTAGAGTTAGGCATATCCTACGAGGATACAAAAGCCATTGGACTATATTTTGGGCGGTTTTTTTCAACGCTGCTGCGCGGTCTGGAATTGAATGAACAAAGATAGTGACGACAATGGCAGCAAGATGTAGTATTACAGAAATCCCCGTAAAAGGCAAGTATACTGTGCACACGCACTACGGCTCTTTCGATGAAGGACTTGCCAGCCTCAAGGCTGAAGGCTTGGAATTGATCACTGCAGATGCGCTTGTTAATCTATGGATGAATGCTGGTTCTCAAGGCATTTCTATGACTGGCAGCTGGACAGCGGACGGGTATGTATACCTGCCAAATGGAGAAACCCTTGTTACCCGACCAGAACACAATCCTATTTTAAAGCGCCCAGGAATGGCAGAAGTAGCGGTAGCCGCGCATAAGGAAGGAAGAGATTTTTATATAAACCCTGTGGGTTTACAAGGACGATTAATCAAACTGCTTCGAGAGCGTGCTGAATCTGATCCTATTAAAGCGCTTGATACAGGTGTTTTACTTTTGCCAAAGCATACTGTTCCTGGATCTTTGGACTTCACAAAACTAGATGACCCAGATGAGAGCCAATTGATCATATTTTTGTTCCCAGAAAATAGAACATTGTACGGAAGATATTTGCAGGCTTGCGGTGCTGATATTCAATCCGTTTCCCACGTATACCCTGTTAAGTCATCACGTCAACGCGCATTTGCAAATACACTATATCTTACTAATCCAATGACCCATGGCGCATGGCATTTGAATGCTGCCTCTTCCCTCCATCATCCTTCTTACGTCACTGGTGCACGATATGCTGAACAACTTCCAACCATACCAAAACGAATTCACACAGGATATAGGTAAGTGCCATGAAATCCACCAGTACCCAAACCGCCAGCGGCATTCAATTCGCGATGTCGTTTTACGATATAAAAGAAGGAGAAAAGCCAAAACAAGTTGTTGATTCTGCTCTTGCTGATCTTGAGAATAGTGTTCAAAGAATGATGAACTATTCTTGTGATGGAAGATTTAATTCTATAGAAACAAAGCCAGAACAGCTTTTCAAAAATAAAGAGAAACTTGATATGGTTCTTGGATACTTTTATGATAATTACATTCAGTTTGATGGCGCATGCATTGTTCAAGCGCAATTTAAGAGTGACATACAACTCTTTTCATTTCTTGATTTCTTCTTTAA
>JACQMX010000053.1 GCA_016203375.1 Candidatus Woesearchaeota archaeon
AGAACGACCAGTGCGGGTTCCGAACGGAAAACAATGTTAATAATTTATTCATCCTAAACAACGCGAGCGGCAATCGGTTAGTGATTCCTCAATCTTTATAAATTGTATATCCTTTCTGGGAATATGACAGTTGTGGCATGGAACGATCACCTGCAGGAAGCTCGCTTATGGGTCGATCAGCGATTCCCCCATTACGCGCACCAAATTTCTCCAGAGAGCACGCTTGATGATTTTCTTGCTACACTTTGTGTTGTACCTTTTGAACAATTGATAGTACAGGGAAAAGAGGTCGATGCGGTGTATCGTGATAGAGAAAGTGTCATTCAAGTTCATGCAGGACGTCTTGGTACACTGCCATATGATGAGCGTACCGCGATACTCATTCATGAGGCTGTAGAAGGGTATGGTATCGATACTCGCTTGTTTAGTGGCTATGGCTTTGGGCAGGGTGGACCATGGCATAATTATGCAGAGTTTGTTGAAACACATTTCAGAGAAGAGAGAAAACTTCCAGTGTGCAGGTTCGCTTTGGATCAACAGATATGGGAACGGATAGAAAAGATGGATCAATTTTTTAGGCAATTCCCTATCTGGGAACTTTATCTCGGTGATACATTAGATAAACTTCTGAGAGAAGAGACAGATGTGCGACTTGATGATCAATTCAAGGAGCGCGTGTTATGGTTAAGCCCCTATTAAGGCGATAGATCATGTGTCAACTGCCAAAAGCCTTTTAAACACATACTTCTCCTGTTTGTATATGTCATTAAAAGTCTTTCACATCATCGCAGAATCAGATCTTGACATTCTTCCTGTTATAGAGAAAGCTCTCCTGCAGCTCTCTGACGATGTCGCTGTAGTTACAACCATTCAGCACAAACCCGGCCTTTTGCCAGTCAAGAAATTTCTTGAATCCAAAGGCAAGAAAGTAACCGTTTATGGCCACATCCTTGGCTGCTCTGTGCCGAAGATGACCCAAAAAACTATTCTCTATATAGGCATGGGTGAGTTTCATCCAAAGGGCATTGCCTTGAAGGGGCAGGAAGTTGTGTGCGCAAACCCTCTCACCATGGAGGTCTACAAGCTCACGCCAAAGAATATGGAGCAAGTTACAAAACGCAAAAGAGCAGCATATGCTAAATTTCTTCACGCAGAAACGGTGGGGATTGTACTCACCGTAAAGACTGGCCAAAAGACGGTGCAAACGAGCATCAAGAAAATCTTTGATGTCCAAAAGAAGTATCCAGACAAGAAATTCTACTTTTTCGCCTGCGACAACCTGAACTTTTCCGATCTCGAAAACTTCCCCTTTGTTGAAGTTTGGGTTAATACAATGTGCCCGCGCATTGGTCAAGATGACACCGTGCGATGGGAAAAGCCATTGCTCAACATTGAAGACATTTTAGGTGAACACCATGAATTGCCTTTGGCACTGTAGAACCCTATTTTTTCTTTTTCTGTTTCTTGTTGTTGTCAGTTCTTGCACGCCTACGGAAAAAAATCAGGTTAGTATTGTTATCGAGGCACCGCGCATTGTACTGCATACAGAAAACGGAACAACAACTGTTTCTGTCGAGATCGCTGATACTCTTGCAGAACAGCAGCAAGGATTAATGTATCGAACAGCGCTTGAACAAAATAAAGGGATGCTCTTTATCTTCGCTCAAGCAAGAGAGGTCGGGTTTTGGATGAAAAACACCAAGATTCCACTGGATATGCTTTTTATCGATAGCAATAAGACTATCTTCTTTATCGAGCATAATGCGCAACCATGCATCGCTGATCCTTGTCCAACGTACGGTCCAAATGCGCCGGTGCAGTACGTGCTCGAGATGAACGGCGGCTTTGCGAAGGAAAAACATATAAAGGTGGGAGATAAGATCTCTTTCCTAGACATTATATGATTGCTGACAATGTCAAACGAAAAAAAGAGGGTTGTTATCCTTGGTTCTGGATTTGGTGGCTTGGAGACTGCACTTCATTTGCGCAAGTATTGTGGCAAAAATGCTACTATTGTCGTAGTCGATCAGCATGAATTCTTTACCTTTATTCCATCTATTTACAAGGTAGCCGCTGCTACGGAAGATGAAAAGAATATTGTTTTCCCCCTTGAGTCAATTTTCAGGAAACGAGGAATCACCTTCATTAAAGATATTGTAGAAGCTATCGATTGCAAGAAGAAAACCATAAAACTTGCCTACCATCAGCTTCTTCCCTATGATTATCTTGTTGTGGCTCTTGGCAGCGCTACCAATTATTTTGGCATTCCTGGCGCTAAAGAAGCATCGCTTGAGCTGAAGTCTATTGAGGATGCAATAAAGATACGGGAAACCATTAATGATATTGTCGTCGACCTAACCAAACCACGGCCAAAACCAAAAATAGTAAACATCATTGTCATGGGCGGCGGCTTGTCGGGCATTGAGACAGTTTGCGAGCTGCAAATGTATGTGCAAAAACTTTGTAATGAATATGGTCTTGATAAAAATCTTGTTATCCTTTCCATTGTCGAGCGCGCACCACACGTGTTAAATAATTTCGGTGAAAAGGTATACATGCCAGCGGAGAAACGCCTGCAGCAGCTTGGCATTCAAATAGTCGCTGGAACAGCAGTTACTAAAGTGGAAAAAAATTTGCTAGTAACTACATCAAAAACAATTCCTTTTGACATTCTCGTTTGGGTAGGAGGTATTCAGCCGCATGAGGTAACGGAAAGCACTGAAGGCTTAACCTGCGGCTTGAAAGGCATCAATGTCAATCCGCAACTACAATTCTTCCAAGACCCAAATGTCTTTGGCGTAGGCGACAACATCGTCTGCGATGGCATTGTGCGAACCGCGCAGAACGCGATCCTTGAAGGAAAGCATGTAGCAAAGAATATCTGCAGAATGCTTGCAGGAAAGCCACTGCTTGAGTACAAGAAAAAGCCAATGCCTCTCCTCATCGCATTAGGGAGAGGCCATGGCCTGTTCGCGCATAAGGGTGTTGTCCTGAAAGGACGGCTTATGTACATGCTGAAGCACTTGGTAGAATGGCATTATGTGTGGAGTAGGAATAAATAAGTCGCCGGGGGTGGGATTTTCCCCACATAAGGGCGTACCGCCCTTATCAACCCTGAACTCCAGTTTGGTGGAATCTCTCACGCTGTTCGAGATTCCACAAACGACGAACTACCGACCATTAACTATTAACTAATGTGAGCGATCCCGGCATGGAAAGTTTTATAAAGTCTAATAAACTTCTATATTTTACCTGGAAGTGTTACTCTTAATCAGAGTGTCTTGCCGCTAGGCGGCCTTTCTTTTTTTCTTTCTTGTAGAAATCTTAGCGATCCTTAATATACCTCACGCGCACGTTTGTCCAGTGCGAAATTGTATTATGCCTTCTTCTCTCACCTCATGAAGAGAAGAAGACGTAATGAAAATATTTCGAATGTCCTGTGAGAATTTTCGAATTTTTATTGAAAAATTTTCGAAGAGAAAGAAAAAATTTATTTTGTCCTCGCAAACCCATCAAAATACACTCGCGCATCGTTAGGATCAAAAACTTCCACTACTTTATATCTTCCTTTTGTCCACACCTCTTCATTTTGTAAGAAATGTGTTGCCTCAAGAATGATCACGCTCGCCTTTGGCCGTGACAGTTGCCCGTTCCCTTTTGTTTCCACTAGAGGCACTTCACCTTCGAGCCAATAATTGCGCTGGCCTTGCTTTAAGAATTCATAAACCATCCCTGCCACAAGATGTTCTGGAATGCACTCTCCTTTTTTGCGCAGTCCGTTCTTGTGTTCAGTAACATTGCGCAATGCAAGGTCCGGATTGTACTCTGTTTTGATGCCCATAAAGAGAATAGCTAATTTAGGTTTTTTAAATGTTGTCAAGCAAATACACTGGCTATCCTATCCCCTACTGCCGAAAACCATACCTTCAGTTGCTGCCAGAAGGTTGGCTTATTCAGAGCAATAGCAAATTGCTGCGTTGTCTCATACGAGCGTCCAAGATCATCCTCCCATTTGGCAAGAATCTGAAACTCGTTCTGCTCACCAAGCATATCTTTGCCGGCAGCGGTCACATCATAGACTTGCTCTCCTTCGAGGCTGTCAAGCGTGAATGGTGTCTTGCTCGTTCCTAATGCAAGCGTCGTTTGTACATTTTTTGGGCTTGTGCGCGAGGTTTTGCGCAAGGTGAAAAGGATATGGAACACGTCTTCATAAGAGACATTGTGGGGGTATTGCAGATTCGTTACATTAATTGTTGGCAGATCTTTTACCTGAAGGCTGATAAGGCGGCGCTCATTGACATCATGATTTTTAGCGGTGACAACAATATCATTTGGGGAGTCAGGCGTAAGCGCATAATCAAATGCGAGTAATTTTTGTTGCGTAATGCCAATATCTTCTGTTTGACATGCGCTATTATGGCAGAGGCGAACATCTTCTAGCAGTACATTTCCAGTATTGCTGAAGGTGCATGATACCTTTGGCACCTCATCTGCATAATACCCTTCCTTATCTGACGTGCATTGGATATCAAGGCTTCTGGCAAGCGCTTTTGCTTCTCCCGCTCGGCGTTCTTGCATTTCTTCATTAATTCTCGCTTCAGATACCATGGCACCATCAGCCACAACCATAAATTCAGTTTTCGCAGAAACATTTCCCAAGGTATAAATGAGGAGGGGAAAGGTATACAAGTAATTCTCTTGCAGGTCGGGAGCAACCCTAACTCTCCAAAAAACCTTTCGTACCTCATTTGGCTTCAAGAGAAGATGTTGTTTGTATGGATCCAGCACCTCCATATTGGATGTTCGAGAGAGATGTACATCAATCGGCTGGTAATAATTTACCAAGTTTTCTATCGTCGCTTCTACAAGATTGTATGATCCAAAGCCGACACTATCTTTGAGCAGCTCTACCGTAATTGCAATGCGTGGAAGCAATTCCTTGCCATACTCCACCACGCGCACGTTTGTCGTAAATGGAAGAACATCGACATCGACGTTCCTCGCTCGCCAGGAGAATTTTGTGGATATCTTGCCAGCGTCCACGGCATATTTTGCGACAATGTGCGTTGGATCAGCATAGCCATATTCACCATAGGTAACGTCATATGGTATCCAGCCATAGCTAGGAAAATACACTTCAGCCCACCCATGCGGGCCCCATTTCTGCTCAAATAAAGGTGAGTTAGTATAGGAAATGCCCGCAACGAATCTCGCAGGAATGTTTAAGGAGCGAAGCATAGCGATGAACAAGGATGTGAGCTCATCGCACACCCCCTCTTTATTGCGAAGTACCCAGCTCGCCTTCTGTGACGCTTCCGCGGTTACCGTGGTCAAATTGTATTGGACATTTTTTGTCACCCAGGCAGCGATATTATCCACAACAACGGCAAGATCATCTTCCCCTTCTGCCAAGGAGGATGCGAGCTTTATGATATCATCATTGATGTCTATAATTTCCGCTTCTCGAGTATAGAAACGGATGTTTTGAGGTATGTTGGTTATCGGAAAAGGGGCCTTCTTCGTTATGCGCGGTGGGTCATTCTCAATCCGAATACGTGACTCAATAATAACAAAAATTTTGTCTAGTTTTGGTTCTTTCCATGAAAAAGCTAAGCCATCTTCTGTCTCTTTTGGTTCTGGCCGGTAATCCGTATCCAATAATCGTTGCTCTGGCGTTTCTCGAGGATAAAAAGTCATGATCCCTTCCAGGGATTCAACATAACTGTCATCCGCGATTGCTTGGATATCAACGCCAACCTGCATTCGGGTATTTAATAGGAGATACGAGCTTCGGTAGATCCATGAATCGTCTGTCGTATTGTATTCTTGGGCAAAGGCCAGCGGAAGGAGAAGGAAGAGAAGGGTTATTGTTGCGGTTATGCTCTTTTTCATCTTGGTCACTTAAATATAAAACGCCGCCGCCCGGATTTGAACCGGGATATCCTTTCGGAAACAGGATTAGCAATCCTGCGCAATACCAGGTTATGCGACAGCGGCAATGAATGTTATTGTGTTGCATGTGGTGGTGCGTTAGGCTTCCGAGCGAAGTGAGGAAGCCTCAACCCGCCGTGGGGTTGATAAGGGCAGGTTTGCCCTTATGCGCATCCAGGTTATGCGACAGCGGCATAAAAGCTACGAGTAAATTAAGCATTTATAAAGCTTTTGAGCTTTGCTCAAAAGGCAAGGCGATGAAGTCGCATGACTTTTGAGCTTTCTTATCTTGAATTATTGAAAATCATCGGTTTAATA
>JACQMX010000057.1 GCA_016203375.1 Candidatus Woesearchaeota archaeon
ACTGCAACGCAGGCAAAGCCAGGAGCGAAATGCACCCTTGAAGGGAATCTTGTCTATACAGAGACAACAACAACAATCGATTTCCTTGTAGATACCTTTGTGCCAGAAATAACCCTCGCACCGTTATTTGATGGTGTCATAGAATCGGATGGTAAAAATGATTTCAGGGATTATCATGTTTTCCGGTATAACAATACGTATTACACAAATCGAGAACATCTCTTTATTACCGGAATTATGAGCAACCAGTCAAAGACATCGGAAGTTCGATTTTTCGCTGGACAAACAGATGCGGATCTCGGAGAATCCGTGTATGTTTATGATGTTGCGGCAAATAATGCACTTGATGGAACTGGCTTGCTGTCTGGCTTTGCCTTAAATCAGCCGGCAACTGCTGGTTCTGATACAATAGTCCTCAATGCGGCGCCAGGAGCCATATTTATGGATAAGTTCCTCTACCTTGGCCATGAACGCGTTGCCTATGAACGCTATCACGACTTCTACAAAGTGAAGAGCGTCAGTGGAAGCACCGTGACGCTTGCTGAACCACTAGAACAGGAAGTGCCATCATTTTTTGTGCCAAACGTATTTGACAAACCACACCCATATAATTGGTTTGGCGCAAATGTAAGCCTTGCCTTGGGGGCAAATCGGTTTGCAGCCAGAGGAAGAAGTCTCTCTGGTGTAGAAAGCAGCACCCCAATCTTTGATGTTGTCTTGGATGTATACCCTCCGGAAGTTATTGTCAGCGCACCACGACAAGGGTCGCGAAACTTGCCTGTGGATGCGATTAGTTTCCGCGTTCGAGAAGCAAAAGGAACAGCCATGCTTGATACAAGCTCCGTGCGCCTCACAATTAATGAAGAGAATGTGCCAATCACCATCACAAGCGAAGATACTGGCTTGTACCTTGTGTATAATATAACGCACCGACCACTAACGCCACTTATCGATGGAACATTTGATATCGCTCTCAGCGGTCGTGACCGAGCTGGCAACGAATTAGTGGATGCTGGCGGTATGAAGTCATTCTCGTTTACGATCGATGACGGTTTCCCCTTGCCGCCAAGCTGGAAGATAAGAGACGCGACACTTTATGAGGGTATTTGGTACACCAACCATTCGCCTGATTTTGTTATTAATTTCACCGCAAATGACTTGCCTGTCTTTATCAGCGGCTTATTCTTGCAACTGCATGGCACCTCAAGTCAATACGAGATATTGGTCGATTGCACACAGACGACGCCAAATCTCTTTGATTGCCATCCGGAAGAACCTCTTGAAATAAATCGAGCGTATGAGATTGTCGTGGAGGCGCACAAAGAATATCCAGAGACTACTGGACCAACGGGCGCCTATTATTCAGAGCCCGTCGTGCTTGATAATATCAGACCGTACCTTGTATTTGTCATGTATAAAGATCCGACAGTTGAACGTGCGCCGTTGCCCATCCAAGTCGCGATTCCAAATGAACGCTTCCCATTGCGGGCACAATGGCATTATCTTGGTGATGGCGTGATATACAATCTGAATATGACAGGCAATGATCGACGTGGAAATTATGTCTTCACCTGGGAAGTGCCTGATTACAGCATAAGCACGCACGCGCATGTGATGAATCCGAATATTGTCGTCTTGAGTATTTCTGACTACGCCAACAATGGACCGGTAGCGTGGAATGGGACGATTCGAATAGACTTAGTGCCGCCAAATCTTGCTGGCTTTACGTTTACTCCACAAGTAGAATACGCGAATCCAACGACGCGCGAATATTACACGCGGCAATTAGCGGTGAACATCACCGGCAGCTTTACGGATAACGATGTTGCGGCAATAAGTGTTGTTCCTGGAAATTGGTTCATCAGCCAAGAGCAACGACAACCGATTGCTTTTGCAAATATCTTACCAGATAAAACCTTCAAGATGGAACTGATGATCGAAGGAGAATTCAACGAAACTCGAGAAATGAACTATACAGTTGTTGTAGAGGATGAAGCTGGCAATAAGGTGAGCGTCCCCTTCAAACTTTACGCAGACTTGAAGCCCCCTACAGAACCAGTCATAATTTTCACATAATAACCTATTCGCATTCATACATAGTTTATCATACATAGTTTAATTTGGTGGATCATGAAACCTCGCTTTCCAATCTTTATTGTAGTAATGCTACTAGTATTTCCAATACTGGCGCATGCGCAATTCGATGTAGAGATAACCGTTATCATTGGCGTGGAGCCAAGGATTCGTGCAGAGTTCAATGAAACAGTCGTTCTTCGCAACGCGACAATATTCAAATTGTCGAGCTTGACGCCGCCACTTGTCACGGATACCATATCCACTGAAAAAGAACCGCCCGAAGCTGCAGTTACGACATATTTGCTGACTCCTGAAAGAGCGTTAACCAATGGGAACTACCTTATCCAACTGGTCGCAGCGGATTTTGTTGGCAATGAACTCACCTTTGTCAAACCATTTGCCATCAACTTTCCTGAAACAGACATTCGAGTCATTGCTCCGCCATTAGGCGTAACGAATACGACTCCATTTAATTTAACGATCCAGACAATTCGAGAGAACATTCCACGCCCTACCGATTGCAAGTTCGCAAGCTTTGATCCACGAGAGAATTTCAATGCATTTGGCCTGCAGCCGTTTGATGTCCCTCCACTCGGCACGATGAGCGCTGTGCATACCATTACTGATTTCTCGACAAAGGCAGGACTTGTGCCAAATGTTCAAGGCCCTGGCTTTTTCGTGATCTGCATCGATGATCTTGGGCGGGCCAATCAAAAACGAATCTATTCTATGATAGATACCATTCCGCCGGTCATCGAATCTGTGTCTTTTGATCCACCGCGAATCATTGAATACCCACTCGGCGGTGGACCGTTTGCAACAGAAACGAGCGTACGAGCAAGTGAGCCAGTCATCTGCAAATACGCAGTCAACCAGAGCAGGCCATTCGGAGAGATGGTACGCTTTGACAGCTATGATGACCAGCGTTTTGAAGCATTCACGGCGACAAATACGCAGACCGTCGAACTCCCTGATGGGGATAAAGTAACGTACACCATATTTTTCCAATGCCGCGACCGAGCAGGACAATTAACACCAGAGTTTACCAAAGAAATCCAAGTTGATCTTTCTGCCTCGATAGGCATCTCCATCCTTTCTCCACCACAATATTCTACAGGACAAACGCTTAATCTTACGCTCACCACAGCAAAAACATCTGCATGTGACATGGTAACTCAAGATGGTGCAACAGAGCAGATAACGACAGAAGCTAATCCAGCAAAATTCCATACAACAAACCTTGGAACATTTGATGACGGCACATACACGCTCCAGATTACTTGTAGGAGCGGTCAGGCGGGGATATTTCAGGAGCAGACTGTCTCCCATCAATTCACCGTTGATACATCCCCGCCTAGCCCTCCAACCATAAATGGGTCAACTGTATCCTGCGCAGCAAATCCGCTCACTTTTACCCCCTCAATTGTCTTTACCGCTATCGATGCGCAATCTGGCATTAAAGAATACAGGTATAGCGTTGTGCAGCTCGGCATTAATCAAACAGGAAGCACGATAAGCAAAATAACGCCACCGGGCACGGCAAACGCGAGTAATGCTACGGTAACTTATACATTAAGCGTCGTAGCGATCAATAACGCAGGACTCGTAGGAACGCCAACAACAACAAGCATCAGTGTCAATCCACTACATCCCCTCTGCCTTGAAAAGAATCCACCAACAGTAACGATACGTGAAGAAAAGAAGCCAGGCGAGGTAAAAATTAACTTAACGTGTGTTGATGAGAGCGGGTGTGACAATAGCACCTTCCTTTACGGCTTTGCGGATAATGCGACGTGCACGCCATTTAGCAATTATGTTGCGACATTCCCCATTTTCAGGACCCAAACGGTATGCTACAGTGTGAAGGATATGGTTGGCAATAATGCATCAGGCTCAAAACGAATTGAAGTGAGCGTTGCAAATACTTGCACAAATACTGTAAAGGACGGAGACGAAACGGATGTTGACTGCGGCGGCAGCTGCGGCAGCACGTGCCTCGATACAAAAGTGTGCAGGGCAGATAGGGACTGCAAAAATCTTTTCTGCAGCAATGGAAAATGTGCAACACCAACTTGTACAGATAATTTCCTGAATGATAAAGAAACTGATGTTGACTGCGGCGGCCCAAATTGTGCAGAGAAGTGCGCAGACAACAAAAAATGCGCGCAGAATACAGACTGCCAAAGCAATTTCTGCAATCCTGATCTAAAATTGTGCGCCATTCCCACATGTATGGATAATTTTGTAGGCGGTAATGAGACAGACATCGATTGCGGTGGCAACTGCCAGCAATGTGAAGAAAATCAAAAATGCAAGGTGGATAGTGATTGCACGACAAACAAGTGCGAATTTGGATATTGCAAGCTGGAAGTTGCGCCGACAACCGCAGCGCCAACCATAGTAGAGAAAACATTCCTACAAAAGTTAGGCAGTTTCATGCTCTCGTGGGGCTTGATCATTCTTGGCGTGCTCTGCATCGCTGGTGGCAGTGGCTACTTGTATTATAAGAAGACGCTGCCCGCACCTGTGAGAGCAGCACCAACACCTGGAAAGCCTGCACCGCCGAGGCCATTAACCAGGGAAGAGCTTGCCCACAAAAGAGCTGAAGAGGAGCGGAGAAAGCGACTTGAGGAAACGATAAAACAACGTGTCGAGCGCGAAGAGCAAGAGAAAAAGGAAAAGCGAACAAGATTATTCGAAGCATTCGGCGCTCCAAAGCCAGGCGCTCCACCTGAAAGGGTACCGGAACGTATTCCGCTCCCCGAGGCAAAGAAAGAAGGAGTGAAAGAAGAATGGGTTACGCTTGAAACGCTTAAAGCAAGGGGCCTCCCAAAAGCAAAAGAAAAGGGTGCGCCAAAAGCTGAGGAAGCATTTGAAAAGCTCGGCAAGATTGCTGAAAAGGAAAAAACTGAAGAAGACATCTTTGCCAAGCTGCCTGCAAAAGAGGGAGCGGAAAAACCTGAAGAGGATATTTTCGCTAAGCTTCCAAGCAAGGAAGAGGGAGCGATAGATCACGAAATTCTCCGCCGAATTAGTGAAGCAGAAGAAAAAAAGGAGGCGGAAACAGCGCTGCGGAAGGCCAAACGAGCTGCAAAAAAGAGAAGGTAAGCCTTCCATGACAATGCGTGAAGCGTCCAGGAAACATGGGAAAAAGGGACAGGTGGAAGTCCATTTTAACTGGATTTTTGTGCTGATCATCGGCGCGGTGATTCTTGTATTCTTTCTCATGGTGATTGCGAAACAAAAGACAGTCTCAAACCAACGGCTGGCTGCTGATGTGCTCTCCAATATGGAACTTATTCTCACTGGCCAAGGAGTGAGCGTTGGAAGAGAGGATATTGTTAACATACCAGAGATCCCTTTCAAATTCACCTGTGACGACTATGGCATGATGGAAATGACAAAGCGAACTGGCAATGCTATCATATTTGCTCCAGACGCTATCGAATCCGAACAGCTTATTACCTGGACGCAAAGCTGGGATATCCCGTTTAAAATAAGCAATGTGCTTTATTTAACGAGTCCAGACATCCGTTATCATCTCATCTACGACACGAGCGATCCTGAAGCAACGCAATTTGCGCTTGAGCTGAATGAAAGTTTGCCAGAACGTATGGATAAAGTTATGACAACAGATCCGGCAACAATACAGTATGAAAATACGGATAAGGTGCGATTAGTTTACATCTTTTTTGAGGGAACCCCCGCCTTGCCACCGAGTTTTGTGGGGCTTAATGATAAAGTAGTGAGTGCGCTTGCAATACAAAAAAATGAAGAAGATGTCTATAATGGCGGAGCATTGCTTGCATTCTACAAAAAACAGGGAAACGCGCTGGCGCCAGATGCGCTTCCTGCCGGAGGAGCAGTATTTGCTTCTCTTGGAAAAGCACCAGTATTCGGTGCTGTTTTTGCAGACAATGCGGAAATGTATGACTGTACTATGCGAAAAGCGGTGAAACGCCTAAAATACGTCGCCATGATTTATACGCAGCGCGCAAACAGCCTCCTCGCAGCCGCGGTTCCACGCTGCGCGACATATTATAGCGCTGCGTCATTTACTCAATATGCACTGTTTGATCCTGATGAAATTGCTGGAAATGTCATTAGTCCTACGGTAACGGATTTGTTTGCGATAGGGCAAGCTCTCAAGAATCTTAACATAAATACTATCCGTGCATCATGCACGACACTATATTGACCATGAACCAAAAAGCGCAAATGCAAATGGCGGAAACAATAGCTATCCTGCTTGTCTTTTTTGTAATCATTGGCCTTTCGCTCACTTATTATGGCGCGTTTCAGGCAGGCTCTATCCGAGAAGCACAACGAGAACAGTTTGAAAAGGAAGCTATCAGGATAGCATTGGTGGTTTCGCATCTTCCAGAAGTCGCTTGCTCGGATGATAATCAAATTACAGAAAATTGCTTTGATAAGCTCAAAGTACAATCCTTGAGCACTCTTGCCGCACAAGGGGGCAATGAGGAAGCATTCTTATTCTACCAATCCGAGTTTCGGGACAGTAAGGTGGTCATCCAACAGATTTTTCCAGACGTTGAGGAGTTTGTGATCTACGACAATGCACCAGCGGAATTTACGGAGATGATTCCAACATTTATTCCAATGACTATTCGCGATCCAACAAAACACTTGCAATTCCAAAATACATTAGGCTTGTTGACTGTTGAGGTATATCGATAATGCTAACAAAAAAAGGGCAGATGGAGATGATCGGCATTGCTATCGTTGTTGTCCTTATTGTTATTGGCGCAACACTTTTTCTTACCTTAAGCATCAAGCCGGCAAGCAAGGCGCATGCGGCATTCGCGCAAAAAGAACTAGCGCAGAACATTGTGGATGCGCTGGTAAAGACTGTTACAACATGCAGAGGGCTTGATTTTGCCGCAGTACTTGAAGATTGCGCGAAAAATGGAGACTCTGGCATCGTATGTGAAGATACGCGCAGGTCATGCCAATATGCACGCGAGGAGATCTCAGGAATACTGGATCGCATCCTTGGTACGCGAACTTTCCAATACCGTTTTTCCGCGACAAAAGATCTTGGCGGTGCCGCATTTGATGATATTTCCACTACCAGCTGCACCATGGCATTGATCCAGAATGGTGATGTTGTGGTAGAAACGCCCGGGATACAGCCAATACCATTGTATCCTGGCACCCTAACCTTAATGCTGCAGATTTGCACGCCACTAAAATAAGGGTAGAAAAATTTATATATGCCGAAGCTTCAGAATGTCATAATTTGTGAATATAGCGCTTAAAAGGCAAAATGAGGTGATGAGTCGTGCTCAAGCAAAATAAGAGAGGGGCGGAATTAACGCTCAATGTCATTGTTATTGCAGCCATTGTGCTCTTTGTTCTTGTTGTGTTGTTGTTGATTTTCACCGGCAGGATTGGCGGCTTCCAGAAGGAAACAGCCAAATGCGAGACGCAGGGTGGCGTTTGCACCCTTGGTGCATGTCCAGAAAATGCACGCCAGGTTAGCACCTTAGTCTGCGACCTCAATAGTGATGGCGACAGCAAAGATGGCCCAGGTGTTGATGGCGTCTGCTGCGTCAGCGTGTAGAGCATAGGAGTTTTCTTATGTTTTTTCACATTTTTCCTGCCAAGCGAGGTCAGGGACATTGGACGCAGATGGTCTCTGCCGTTTTGGTAGTTGTTATTATTGTTGTTCTTGTTATCTTATTCACGACAAATGTTGGCCAATCGCAAAGGACAATAACCCAGTGCACGGGCATTGGTGGCATTGAGGGACTTACCGGGCAATGCCAGCAAAAAGTGAGCGAGGCAAGCCCTTGCGGCGACAAGCAAATGCTCGCGACAGCATCGTGCTCGAATGGCCAAGTTTGCTGCATAGGATGATGAAATAGGTGACGAGAATGATGAAGACGAAGCGCGGCATGGAGTTGACCATGAACACTATTGTCATAGCGGTTATCGCGCTAATCATCCTTATCGTCCTTGTGCTTATCTTCACTGGAAGAATACGAATTACTGGTGAAGAGACAGAAAAAGTCGTTCAGCCATATACAGGAGAAAAATGCTCGATTCCTGGAACAGGAAGAACGTGCAGATTCCAAAATGAATGCGAGTCCATGGGCGGGTTAAATAACGGCCAGCTTGATTGTACTGTAGGTATATGCTGCTCGAAATAGGTGATGCTCATGCATGACAATAACGCAAACTCGTCGCTGACAGGCGAGTTTGTGGAATTGAAAATCGTCGGACTAAAGTCCGAGGTATTAAACCGATGATTTTCAATAAGATAATCAATACGTTGCATCCTTTGGAAAGAAAGGTGCTCCCGCATATAGCGAAGCACGCAACGATTTCTGCATTAATTGACGCGAGCAAGCTTAGTGAAACAGAGGTCATACGCGCTATCCAATGGCTATCCAATAAAAATATTGTAACTATTGATGTTAGGCCTGTTGAATTAATCGGCCTTGATGAGAACGGAAAAGCCTACAGCAAAATAGGCTTGCCGGAAAAGCGTTTTCTCAAAGCGATAAGCGCGAAACCGCTTTCACAGCAAGAGATTGTGAAACATGAAAATGTAACACAAGAAGAGATTGGCGTCTGTATCGGGTTGCTGAAACGGTATGGCGCCATTGAATTTAAAGAAGAGATGAAAATCGCGATCACCGATGCCGGAAAAGCCCTTTTGACAACCGTGCTGCCAGAAGAACATCTGCTTGAGCGTCTCGCGAAAGAGAGCCGTAACGTGAGTGCACTTACCCTTGCAGAGAAAGAAGCATATGAACGGCTCAAGCGACGAAAGGAGATCATCAAGACAACCCCAATAAAAGTTCGGACCGTCACGCTTACTGCGCTGGGCGAAAAACTTGCCAAGATAAAACTTGATGCTAAAGGCATCCAAGATAGGCTAACGCCTCAAATGTTAAAGGAAGGCAGTTGGAAAGGTAAAACCTTCCGCCATTATGATGTAAAGATCAACGTGCCAAAGATTACCGGCGGCAAACGGCATTTCGAGAATCAAGCGTTAGAGTACATCAAGCGCATCTGGCTTGATCTCGGATTTAAAGAAATGAAGGGAAGCTATGTACAAACCTCCTTTTGGGATCTTGACACCCTTTTCGTACCCCAGGATCATCCTGCACGACAAATGCAAGACACGCTCTACATAGGTTCTGGTACCATAGAACGAGGAAAGCTTCCCCCGATCTACAAGAAGATAAAAGAGGTTCATGAAAAGGGAGGGAATACAGGAAGCATGGGTTGGCGAACACCGTGGAACGAGGATGAAGAGAAAAAGCTTCTCCTTCGAACGCACACAACTGTGTTGAGCGCGCAGAGACTTGCGAGCTTAAAAAAAGAAGAATTGCCGGGAAAATTCTTTAACGCCGGACGCGTCTTCAGAAACGAAGCGGTAGATTGGAAGCATTTATTCGAATTCTACCAAGTTGACGGCATTGTGGTGGATGAAAATGCGACCTTAAAACACTTGAAAGGCTATCTGCGATGCTTCTTCGGAAAAATGGGTTATCCGGATGTTCGCATGCGACCGGCATACTTTCCTTATACCGAGCCATCTGTAGAAGTAGATGTTTTCCATCCAATAAAGAAAGAATGGGTCGAACTTGGCGGTGCGGGCATCTTCAGGCCTGAAGTGGTTATTCCCTTGCTTGGAAAAGACGTGCCAGTGCTTGCATGGGGACTTGGCCTTGCGCGCATTGTTTCCGGCTATTATAACATTACGGATATTCGTGACCTATACAAGAATGATTTAAAACAATTACGCGAAATGAAGGCATGGATGCGGGTGTAAGGTGTAATAATATGAAATTGAAAACCATAATTGAAAAGGCAGGAAAGGTATGCAAAACCCCAACTGCCTTTTTTACCGCAAATAGACAAGAAAAGGGAATGAAAGAGGCCATGCAATATATGTTTGTCCTTGGATTCCTCTTTTCTCTCCTCACTGTTACAATGAACGCGCTGCTTGCGGGGAAGAAGGCGTTTGCCACATACCAAAACCTCGTCCTATTTGTCCTCGGCGCACAACTCGTGCTTGCATACCTGTTCCTTATCATCCTCTTTTTTGTGGAAGCTGGCCTCGTTCACCTTTTCGCTCGTCTTTTTGGGGGGAAGGCTACCTATAAAGACACCTATCGCATCATCATTTATGGCGATACGCCCTCACTACTGTTTGGCTGGATTCCCGTGCTTGGAATCCTCGCCTTTGTCTATTCCATATATATTCATATTGTCGGCGTAAGAATATTCCATCGACTATCCAGAGGCATGGCATCTCTTGCTGTGCTTCTTTCTGTGCTTATCATGCTCTCCGCACTCGTCATGGTAATGCGTTTGCAAGGCGCTCCAGAAATAGGGATAGCAATCACTTAAATTACTAAAAAGGAAGTCATAATGCCAACAATCACCTTAAACAAAAGTGTCATCGAAAATCTTGTCGGAAAGAAATTACCTCTAGACAAGCTAAAAGATCGCATCTCTATGCTAGGGACAGACCTTGAAGGTATAGAGGGGGATAAGATCCATGTAGAAATTTTTCCAAATAGGCCTGATTTGCTATCTGAACAAGGTTTTGCGCGCGCCTTCGCCGCATTTATCGGCACAAAACCTGGATTGCGGCAGTATACAATAAAGAAAAGTGGTTTCAAGGTTATTGTTGATCCTTCTGTTTCCATGCGACCGTACACGGTTTGCGCACTAGTGAAGAATTTAACCTTTACCGACGAACGCGTTCGAGAGATAATGCAAGTGCAAGAGAAATTAGCAACAACACATGGACGAAATAGAAAAAAATCTGCGTATGGAATATACCCCGCGGATACCATAACCTTCCCAATCCAATATATTGCAAAAGATCCAACAAAAATCAAATTCAAACCATTAGGATTTCATCAGGAAATACTTGCTTCTGAAGTTCTTGAACGACACCCCAAAGGAAGGGAGTATAGGCACATAACAGAAGGTTGGAAAAAATACCCTTTCTTTATCGATGCAAAAGACAAGGTCATGTGCATGTTACCGTTTACCAATTCAAATGATACCGGCAAGGTGGATCTTCATACAAAAAATGTTTTTATCGAGTGTTCTGGCATTGATTTACAAAACATACAGGTGGCACTTAACATTATTGTAACGACCCTTGCAGATATGGGTGGGGAGATATATAGTTTAGATATCGTTTACTCTAACAAGACAATAACCACGCCAAGCGTACATCCAACAAAGATAAAGCTTGATCTTCCTTATGTAAACAAGCGTTTAGGCCTCCAACTAACAGAAAAAGAAGCAGTAAAATTACTGGGAAGAATGGGTTACGGATATGCGAATGGATTTGCACTTGTTCCCGCATATCGAGCAGATATCCTCCACCAAGTAGACCTTATTGAGGATATCGCCATTGCATATGGCTATGAAAATTTTGAAGAAATCATCCCGCATGTGGCAACCATAGCAGAGGAAAGTCCGTTTGATGTTTTTAAGAATCGTATTGGGCAATATCTTGTTGGACTTGGATTATTGGAAACAAACACCTACCACCTTATCGATAAAGAGATACAAACAACATGGATGAAATTGAAAGTGGAAGCTATTGAACTGGTGGATCCAGTAAGCCAAGAATATAACTCTCTCCGGTATTGGATGATTCCATCGCTCTTGCATGTCTTGCGAGAAAATAAACAGCATGAATACCCACAACGAATTTTTGAGTCAGGTACCGTGTTCATGCATGATAAAGCAGTCGAAGAAACTGGGATTCGCGAAGTTATGAGGTTATGCGCGATGAGCACGCACCCTGATGCAGATTTCACTGAAGCAAAACAGATGCTTGATTATGTTTTTCGCGCGCTAGATTTGCCATATGAAGTTGTAGAAACAGAGCATGCCAGCTTTATTCCTGGCCGAGTTGGTCGCGTTGTTGCGCAGGGAAAGAATGTCGCGTTTGTTGGAGAGCTGCATCCTGAAGTTCTCCAAACCTTTGGACTCGAGATGCCGGTTTGTGCATTTGAGCTTAATGTAAATGAAATATTTGCTCTGCTCCAAGAAAAAGAGAAATAAGTAAAAAGATTTAAGATAGGGTCTTCTGCTTCGTTTTCTTTTCTTTCGCTGGTTTTTCAGCGACAACCGAGGAAGTCTTCTTTGTTTTTCTCAAGTGCCGCGGCCTTGCTGCCGCTTTCTTCGCCTTGGTTTCCTTTACCTCAAGCCCAAGTTTCTTGAATACTACAACAATTTCTGCATGCGGCGCCCCTTTCTTGATCTTAAGTACATCACGCAATGGTTCAAGGTGAGTGACGTTGCACTTACGTCTCCGTGTTTGACCATCAATAAGAACTATATTCTTCCCAAGAACATCCACAACAACGCATTTTTTGCCTGCATCTCGACCGGCGATCTTTACACAGAGCCTACCAACCTCTATCATGATCTCGCCCTCGCAATGATGCGCTTTCGCATACAGGCAGAACAAAGCACACCGCCGTACGGGCGCTCTGGTCGCTTTGCTGTCTTTGGGAGATTCCTCATGAGCGTTGGTCGAGCCCTGGGAACTGCTTTTAATGGAACACCACAGCCGCTACAGACAGCCCTACCTGGCTTTCTTCGCCTATGATGTAGCACTGCAACCCCACCGGGAATACGTCTGAAAACCCGACGAAATGTTCGTGATTTAAACCTACCAGAGACCATAATTCATCAACTTTTGAGTGGAAAAGGGAACGATTTATAAATGTTTTGAAGCCCTGTTACCCCCAATATCTAATAAAACCGAAATATTTAAAAAAAGAATACACCAGTAATAAACGGGGGTTAAACAGGGTATAAATGGGTTTTATTTGGTTCCAAAAAACAAACTATGAAATTGTCTAATAAAGCGGTAGAAGATGTTATAGTGCACATAGCAGGAGAGGATGTTTTGCCTCTTGTCCAAGCGCTCAAGAATAAGAAGAATATTTCAGAGTTCAAACTTGCTGAAAAGATCAGTCAGGAGATCAATATCACCCGAAATATGCTTTACCGTTTATATCATGCGAATCTTGTTTCTTTTATTCGAAGAAAGGATAAAGCAAAAGGGTGGTACATTTATTACTGGACATTTAAGCCAAAACACATAAAATATCTTGCTGATGAGATTAGAAAACAGCGTTTAGAAAAACTAAAGGAACGTATAGAACGAGAAAAGGAAGGCCAATTCTTTATGTGTCAAAATAAATGCATGCGCCTCAATTTTGAGCAAGCGGTTGATTTTTATTATAAATGCCCAGAATGTGGGCAATTAATGACACAAGAAGACAATGGTGCCACTATAGTAC
>JACQMX010000056.1 GCA_016203375.1 Candidatus Woesearchaeota archaeon
TCTTTTACTTTTCTCTTTCTTTCACTTTCTACTTCATGTTCAGCTTGCGCACCATGGTTTCCACCAGCATCGTCTCCATTAATGGTTTCTTCTTCCGCTTGAATAACCGTTTCATTCGCACTGGTTGTCATGATGATCTCTTTTTTGAATGTTGATAAAGGTGCTGTTTGAGGTATTTGCGACATTCCGCCAAGGCGCTGCAGCTCCTCCTCTGGGTTTGGGTTTGGATAAACACGCTGCGCAGTGAACTCAATGCGGTCAAATAAGGTATTTTTGCTCGCTCGTCCGACGATTTTAATCATTTTTCCAAGAAGATCGTGCTTTACCTGTTCAAAATTTTCTGGTTTATTTTGATAGGCGAGAATTTCCTCTTGGGACTTTCCAAGGAGGTTGTTCACTTGATTCCTGAAGAATACAGTGCGAATATTGCCAGAACCATCATCAAGGAAGAGGTTCAGCACATACGATAGGTTTGGCGTTACGGTACCATGCGGATCACAGACATACCGGTCTCCTTGGAGGCGGACGCGTTTGTTGCACTGTGGACAGACTTCAAAAAAGGTAAGATTGGACACTTGCACAATGGTGCCGAGAATTTCAACATCCTGATCGTTCTCTTGAAGTTCTGCGAGGCTTTTTCGCGTTAGCGTTGCCGGTTGTCCCAGTTCTACACGCTCTCCTTCTGGATTAACCAGGAGCTTTGCACTGTCACCAAGGTGTAGCTCGCGTCGGCCTTGATTGTCTTTAACATATGCACCTTGGGCAAGAAGGACATCATTTTTCTTCATGTTTGCTAGCTGGTCGGTTTGTCCTCCCCAGAGTACAATACGAATCTTCCCTGTTTCATCAGCGAGCAAGAGTGAGCCAACTTTTCCTTTGCGTTCTTTTGTCTGGAATTCTCGAACTTCATAAACATCAATGACCTTACCAAGCAGTTCAACATTTCGCATGCCGGAAAGCAAGCTTCGTATCTTGAGCCTTCCTCCATCTTCATAGAGTTTTACATTATACTCATTCGCAAGAATATGTAAAGCGCCTTCTCGAGAAATAAGGCCAGCAAGCTGGTCCATCTTCTGGCGTACTTTTCGATTCAACTCTTCATCGCTTATGCCAGCTTTTTCCTTTATTTTTGCGGCTATATCCTCTACAGGGACCTTTATCACCAAGACCACCCAAGAATTTAGAAATGGTTATACTATATATAGTTTGTTGTTTGCCAGTAAATGGTTCCTCTGCCTTATCCAGTTACTGGCGATGACTGGTTTCTTTCAGGGAAAGTCAATGCAAACTTATACACTGTTGGTTGAAGCGAACTATCTTTACTACCCTCTGGAATGACCATATACATTTTTTCCGAACGTCTGGCGCAGAACTTAAAGCTCC
This sequence comes from Candidatus Woesearchaeota archaeon, assembly GCA_016203375.1. GTDB lineage: Archaea > Nanobdellota > Nanobdellia > Woesearchaeales > UBA12501 > JACQMX01. Next base: position 1,384 of record JACQMX010000056.1, read on the forward strand.
GCTTATTTATTGTACACATCTTTTTATCCCCTCTTGTTTCATCTTTTATGAACGCAATCCCTTCTGCTGATTTATAGAACCATATTATTTTTTCTCGTTCGCCTGCTGCAAGCGCAATGTGTATTGGTTCTTCCGCAATCTCTGGTGCGGTGTCAAGGTGAGCAACAGTTTTTGCTTCCACGTCGTTGAGAAACAGGTCAATGTTCATCGCCATGCTCGGCGATTCAGCTTTAGGCGGTACATCGATAGTTATTGCTGGTGTTTCTTGATTTTGTTCAGCCTGTTGCAGCGTTAATTGGCAAACGCAATCAGTGTCTGTGCTTGCCGCGCAAGCGGTATACCCTTCAACAAGATCGCTCTTTATGTTTTCTTCAGGATTGCATGGCCCATTGACGAGTTGGAGTGATGCACCATACCTTTCTTGCGGTTTCAATTTTTCCTCATTTATTTTTTTTACCTCAGCCATGACGCATTCCGCTAATGGCTGTTCTTTTTCTTCACACGTCTCAATGTTTGCAACAAGCCCACCATCCCCAAAAACAAGATGCTGGAGCGTTTTATATTCACCGAGATCATAATCAACAGTAAGGGAAAATGATGGCTTAAAAAAATAAATCCCGCTCGGCTGTTCTGATGGCGGGACATCAGGAGGCTGGTCTCCAGCTGCAGCCTGTGCAATACTTTTTCCTATAATGACGCGCTGATTGTTTATGACAAAAACGGTAAACGCTATTATCACGATACTTCCAAAGAGAATTGTCAGTAATAATGGCATTCTTTTATTGTTATTCTGCCCTTTATCGTGACCTTTTTCCATGTCTGTTCTCTTCACGCTTTTCTTTATGCTTTTGTTCATAGATCACTCTACGTCTTCAAAATTAGGCCATTCTGTTGGTGGATACTGGCAGCACTGTTTTGGCTGTTTGCAATCAACAAACTCAATTTTTGGCTGGATTGCTTTGCCGCTTGGATCACAGGCGTCTTGGCAGCGAAGCTCATAAATCTCTCCATCAAAGCAATATTCATTCCAATCGTATTCTTTTTTGTATTCTTCTTGCATTTTTATTTCTGTTTTAAGTTCTGTTGGCATCACCTGCACTTCTGGTGTTGGCATTGGTATTTCTTGTGCCTGTTTTTTTGTTACGTACAATGCAATAGCTATAAGAGTAAGGAGGATGATCAGCGTTAGGCCTATTTGCACTATGGTTATTCCCTTTTTTTTGAGCATCGTTTTTTTCAGGTTCATTCCATGCATTCCCTATGCACTTTTATATTATTGCGTATGGCGGCGTTACACGTGCTGGCAGATTGGCGAGGGCATATTTTCCACTCATCTCTCCAAAGTAGCATTGCCTTCTCTCTTTTGCTTCGGCATAGCCGCTGGTAAGATACTCATAATGCCACCATTCTCCGCCATAATTTGCCCAGCCTGCGCTGCACATGATGTCGCGTAAGGCTTGAATGTTTTCTGCACGTAATGGTTCATCTTTCATTTGTATATCAACGGCTTTCCCTTGTATGTGACGGCAGCCGCTGTATCTGCTTACATCCATTATGACTTCTTTATATGGCAGCCCTGCAGGCGTGTTGAGCCACTCAAGCGCTGCCTGTACTCGTTTACTTCGATCCATGCTATTCGGCACTATCTCTTCAAGAACCTTTTTTGCAACAGGTAATCCGCGTGGACCACACGCCGTTGCACCACCGGCAAGATAATCAAGGAAAGCGTCGCGTTGGTCAGCAGATTTTCTTGCCGCATCAACAATAACAAGCGATTGTCCTGGTGCCAGAAATGCCTTTGTGCGCTCTAGCTGCGCAAGGAGCTCCGGTTGCACGCAGCACACCGGATCAGCGCATTCAATTTTATCATCTTCTCTATATGGCACAGATCCTGCTACAAAGCCGGTGCAGGATCCTGCTGCCCATGTTTCTATGCCCGGTACTTCTTTCGTTGATATAGTTGGTGTAGGAATTTGTGCGCCAGGAATTAGAGCAGGAATTTCTTTTGGCGGTATTGCGGATATGCGAACCCTCTGCTTGCCTGTTTCCTTGGTGATAAATAATGCTATTGGCTCGCGAGCGTTGCCAATAACCCTTGTTTGGGCGTCTTTTTTCGCGAGGGTAATGTCATAGCTGCTTAGTGGGGTGTCTTGAAGTAGCAGGATCAACTGCTGCATGTGCGGATTAAATAATGAGCCAAATGCAGTTTCAAGGTTTTCAAGACGGTCAGGAAGGCATTGTTTCAACTGTGTTTTCTCTTCGGTATTCTCCTCACTACCTTCCCGAGGCTCACCTTCTGCGCTTTCTGGTCCCCCTTCTCCTGCTTCTCCAGCCAATTCTTCCTCTCCTTGTTCTTCAGCAATCGTATTTTGCCATTGGGTATACCCAAAATACGTTCCGCATTCTGGCGCTTCTGCAAAGCCGCCTTTCGCGGCAAGATTATAGAATGTTTGCAAGGCCGCAATTGGCGCTGCCTTGTCGACGAAGAAAAGGATGTTTTGGGCGTAATTGTCTGCTTGAAGAACGGCAAGCTGGTTCTGACCCAAAAAGCCAGTTCGCTCAAGAATTGGCTGTGCGTAAGAAAGGTAGGTACTGTAGAATAGGAAGGGGGATGTCGAAATACTCAGGGCAGCGATGAACAAGAGCCATGATGCCTTTTTCGAAAGCGCCAGTTTCATGCGTTTCATCCTGCACCTCCATTCGTTGTTGTCGCTGACGCTACTGCTGGCGGTGTTTCTGGTGATGGCTGTGAGTCGCCAGCAGATTTTGCACGAACAAGGCGCACAGTGATAACCTGGCCCTGTCGTATTGAGGGATAATAAACTTCTCCAACCATTGTTTCTCCCTGCGGTTCATTTGCTAATACGCAGAATGTTGCGTCAATGCACCTTGCATAATTCTCCGGCTGGCTAAATGTTCCTGACGGAGGCTGCAAATAGCTTACCTTGAGACGATATCTCTCTGGATTTCCGAGTGTATCCAAGTAATGATATACTTGGCTATAAAGAATGTTCATATACTGTTCCCTGTATGTTGTATCGTTTCCAATCATGTCGATAATCTCAGCAAATGTTGTTTTCTTTTGAAGAAGACTCTTTATAGTATCGTCCGGAGGAGCGATGCCGGAAAAAAGAGGCGCTTGCAGCATGCTTCGAAGCTCTTGGTCAGCTTCCAGTTGTAGGCGTGCATCTTCTATGCGCAAGATTACTGTCGCTTGCCCTCCATAGCTGAGCGTCATAAAGAGAATGAAGGAAGAGAGGCCAACAACGCTAGAAAAGACAATCGCGTACCAGTCTCTTCCAATAATTCCCTTTTTTTGAAGTTTTTGTTTATTCATCGTCTCCATATGCTTTGTTGGTATGCGTTATTTTTTTGTGAATTCAGCAATTGTTAGTATGCCTTCGTATTGCTGTTCCCCATCAATAATCTTTGTTGCCTTCTTGGTGACTGTTTTTTTTGCGCCTTCAGTGCACGCAGGGCTATAATTATTTGAGCGAATACTGCGCAGCTGCTCTTCTGTCAAGCTGTACTGCCCTCTTGATGGAACGAGCCTTGCCAGCTGCAGTTCGTAGCACAAGTCGGTTTTGCTTGGAGGAAACTGAAGGCAGCGTTGGAATTGCTCATTCGTAAACTTTTGCATATCGATCCAGTACGCGTACGTGCGTTGCGTGTTTGGGTCTTGGTAGGCAAAACAGCCAGGATACTGTGCAAACCTGCTTTGATATTCCTCCTGCTGCAGACTTGTTGGAATTTTCGTGATCTTAAAAACGTACGATGAGGTGCCCATAATATAACCCGCAGCAAGAAGGCCGAGGATAACTACATTTATGGCGAAAAAAATCATTTTTCTTCCAAAAATTGGGATTTCCATTCCCTGTCCTTTTTTTGAATGCATAAGGTGTTTCATTTGTTTCCTGAAATGCTTAGCCTCCAAACTTTACCTTGTAAATGTCGTGCGCTAGCCAGAGGCCTATGATCATAAGGGCAATGAGAACAATGGCAAGTATGGTCATGGTGTTTGTATAGAACTGTTCATCTTTTTCATACCGCTGCATTGTGTTATTGATAAAAGTATCCATCTCGCAGTCTATATCGAATCCAGGACATCGTGGATCGCAGATGTTATCCCGCACAACGCTGCACAAATAATTTTTTGCAATCCTGCAGTCAGTCGAGCAGCTGTCCTTGTTTTCATAATTCTCGCACACGCCATTGCCGCACTGGCAGTCAATGTCTTGTTCTGGGCATGCTGCTTCGCACATTCCATCCTTCAGCAAGCCGCACAAGAGCGATGGCTTTTTTGCTGTTTCCATTTCTCCTTCAGCAAAGCAATTTGGCTCGCAGGATGAGCAGTCAACCTCTTTATTATTGCAATCAAGATCGCATATAGCATCCCTTTTCGCATCGCAATAATTGTCAACAGAGCCAGATGGGCAGTCGCTGCAGGTGATGCTTGACTCTGCTATGGTGCACGCATCGCCAAAACACGGTTCACAAATATTGTTCTTATTGCAAAAGCTTATCTCCTTGCGCAGATAGACGCGGTTTTGCCTTTGTATTTCAATGGAACGTACTCGGCTAGAACCGCTAGGATCTGGTATCGAGATATATACTGTGTTCATGTAAGCTATTGGTGTTTTCGCAATAATGTTGCGATTCTGATCGCGAAGGACGATGCTGTCAGTATCTGAATAAATTGGTGTATCATGAAGATTGTCCAAAATCTCTTCAGTGTAGAAAGGATTTTGAGCCGCGATAACCGCGCCTGGAATAATATTACTTACTGTGTCAGTTCCATTTCCGAAAATGAGGGTTAATTGTAGGGTGTAGGCTTGAGCCGCCGCTGGTTGAATCGGTTGGATCAAAAAGAGGCTCGCTATGGCGAGTAGAATGTTTATCCTTATTTGACGTTGTGTTAGCTTCATCCTATTGGAGCTCCCCGTGTTTGTTGATTATATTGTGTTATCATGCTTTGGATGTTTTCCTTAAACTGCGGCCAATTAAACATCGGGCCAGGATCAGTATGTCCTTTTCCTCTCCGCATGGAGTTATCAAGATGACGAATGAGGCCATTTGGAGAGATATCATGCCGTATCATGCTCTCTGCAGTCAATTTCAATAACGCTTTCATCTGCTCATCAGAGAATCTCTCATACTTTCTGCTGGAGTATCCCTGTCCATAGAAGGTGACATCTGGATTTTGTGGATCTAGCTGCGGCGGAGATTGGCAATCATCTGGCGTGCATGTGCCATCTATTATTCTCCTTCCGCTGCAGATCTGCTCACATTTCCATTCGGCATTGGAAACTTCAATGCCTATAGAGCGGGAGTTAATGCCCTCAGTATGCCCGACAACCACATTTTCAGGAACGATGTATAACAATTTTCCATCTCGATTCAGGATCCATTGGGAAGCTACTTGCCGCCTGAGTGGGTCGGGATCTGTCAAAAGCTTTTCGAAATGCGCTCTTGTTCCTCGATAATCCCCTCCTTCAGTAGTATGGATTACAATTATTTCCATACTATTTTCCCCTACGCCTTTGCCTGGAATGAAGTCTTGTTCGCAGATTGCAGGATCGCATACCGTACTTGGGTTGAGCACTACTTCTCCATACGGCGGGATATTTACGATAACACCATCCTGTTTATTGTAATGCACTTCTTGATACGAGAAGAGTTCCATTTGCTGTGGTGGTGCAGCAAATTCGCCATAATACATGCGCAATCCGTCATAGATAGCGCGCGCCAGCTCTGCTTTTTTTGCCGTTATCTGAGAGAGAGCAGTAGAATCACCTATCTGTATCATGACGGAAGGGATTTCCTGCCTCAAAATCATTTTTGGGCTGTCTTCAGGCAAGGATGCGATATCAACCGGCAGGACGCGCATTGTCTCAAATAGCGGCACACCGACGAGTTTATTGCTTATCATGCAGCCGAGCTTGCTGCTTTTCGAAGAATCGATGGGAATAAGCGCAATAACACTATTGTCATTTTCCTCATTCTTATCTCCAGGATCCTCTCCAAGAACCAAGCTTACGATAAGGTCTGGTTGTAATTGTTGAAGCTGATCAAGTTTTTCTTTCAGAGAAAGCTGCGGCAGTACACGGCAGGAGGGGCATAAGGCTTTGATCATATCGGCGATATTATTCGTGACTGGCTGATCGCCTGGATCAATGATGATAGTTTTCTGGGAAAGCGTTCCTGCGGTGTCCACAACAGGGCAAAAAGCCACTTGCATAGCCATCGGATCTGCGATAAACCCAATGTCCTGATTAACTCGCGTTATAGCAACAAATGGCGGATTTGTTAATGATCCCGTTATTTGCAATTGCGATGGAGAAAAATATGCAGAAGCAGTTGAACCTTGCACGGTCTTGCTGTCAATCTTTTTCAGATCGCCAACAGTGACGATACCATTTGCAATATCGAAATAGTATTGAGAGGTTTCTAGTGGTGTCAAGCCGAGCACGAGCCAAGACTGTCCGAGGTAATACCCTAATGCATAGCTGCCGATGGTGCCAGCTGCAGTCCCTAAGGCGGGTACAGCATAGCTAACAATCTTGCTTCCTACTGTAACAGCCACCCCTAGCTGCCCACTTCCAGACAGTTTTGCCCTGTCCCGAATGCTTTGCGGCACATATGCATAAAGAAGATTTCCCGTTACTGCTTGAGCAGCATCGATAGTTAAGGCAATATCTGAAGCGAGATAGTGCTTTTCCCATTCTAAATTTTTTCCTGAAGCTATGGCATGATTGTAGAAAGTGAGCATTACTGCTACTGCCATGACTACCTCTATGATGTCATAGAGGGGAAGCTCAATAGCACCTCTCTTTCCCTTTAAAACCATCGTCGAGGATTTATAAAGAATTGGTGTTTATATGGTTTGCGGTGTTATGGCGCAGCCTTTGCCTCAGGAACAGCGCATGACTGAGTTTGCTCATCAGGATTTACACAGACAGCAACTGCATCCTCTTTTCGTTCAAGATAGAGTGTAAATTGCCCTCTAATTATTTCAGGGGTCGCGCTTTCTTCGAATGGCACATGAAGGGCGCGCATAGGCCCCCGGTAGATGAAAAAGCCATTGCTGCTCTTCTCATCTTCTGCATTGGTCAAAAGGTCCATATACACAGTTGGAGAAAAATCGATATTTCCAAAGGTCTTTTCCGTGATGCAATCTAATCTGTCGCAGGCGAATAGTTCATTGAGCTCTTCTCGTTCTCCAGGCTTGTCACAGAAACAGATGCAGCTGTCCACGCCGCAACTCGTCGGTTTTTTTATATCAAGGAGTTTTCTTTGTTCGCCGGCATACTTGCCATGGACTTCAAGATTTTTATTTCCTCTTGAAAATCCTATAATCGCCGTTTTTGTATTGAGCTGCGCCGCTATCACATTCCGTGAGCCTGTGGTCTTTGTCTGCAAGTCTTGTAGTTGTTGGATGATTTTATTGAAGGTTTCTTCCGACGCAGTTGTTTTCCTGAAGATAGTGCTGCAAATGCTAAAAGTCACTCCGATGACGATCAGCATGAGAACTATGGAAATAATTGTTCCTAGTGTCCCTTTCTTTGCTATCGATTTCATCCTGCTGGTGTTGGCGTTGGTGTTCCTGCAACTACACCCTGTGGTGGTGCTGCAGCCGGCCTTGGATTGCATTGCGGTCCAGTAAAGTCGCATGGTGTTAAACCTTGTTGTGATGTGCATCCGCGATAATCGCCGAATTGTTCTACATGTGCACCGCGAGGATTGCAGACCGCAGCGCAGCAGACATCCTGAAAGTTTTGTATTTTATCCTGATCTGCATCGTCAAACTGGCCAAAGCCTGTTTTTTCCAGAGCGCCGCCGCCTCGCTCAAGGGTAAATGTCTTAATAAAGAAGTACCCTACAATGATTAGTAAAACTGCTAATGCAGCTTTCACAATTAAACTCCACTGGCCTTGAGCCTTTTTCATCTTCATAATTTCACCCCGATTGTGCTACTTGCGCTCCTTCCATCGGCTTGCATTGTGGAAGGAGTGCAGCTACTTTAAAAAATTCTTGTGAATTATCTTCAGTAACATCAGCATTGCATTTGTTATCA
>JACQMX010000059.1 GCA_016203375.1 Candidatus Woesearchaeota archaeon
CATGATTAGCCCGATCAAGTACCCAAATTTCAAGGATGAAGCAACTAAAAAATATCGCTTGCGTGGCGTGGTCGGATTAGGCATTTTCGCAATTATCCTATTTTTACCCATAGCAATGACATGGAAAGCTATCGTGATTAATGTCCTCTTCTGGACATTTTTACTCGTGCCACTATGTTTTGACAGTATCGTGAGGCGAAAAAAATTTGTTGTCCTATTCGCGGCCGGCCTTGTGCTTGCTTCGATAGCTTTTTATGAGAATCCTCTTTTTCTTATCGTGCTGCCCGTGATATACGCAACCATCGCTGCTCCGCTTATTCAGACGGCGATGATGGAACGAGAGATGATGTGAATGAATATGGCTCCGTTTATTATCAAATTGGTAAGTAGCAAAATACTCATGAGTTGTGTGCTTTCCTTTCTTCTGGCGAAGCTCCTAAAAGTGGTTATTCTTCTCATGCAGACGGGAAAGTTCGAAAGGAAATACTTGTTCACCTCTGGTGCTATGCCGTCGGTGCATGCCGCGAGTGTGGCGGCTTTAACAACAGCGATCTTCTTTGAAGAGGGAGTAACGCCACTTTCGATAGCAGTACTCATATTCTCTATAATTATCGTCCGTGATGCTGTCGGTATACGCTGGACTGCAGGTCAACAGAGTATTGTTATCAATCGAATGATTGAATATCTTCGCAAACAAGGCAAGTTCAAGCTTGACAAACTCGAGGAAGTCATGGGCCATACCCTTTCTGAAGTTGTTGTGGGAAGCGTTATTGGCATCCTGATAACAAGCAGTATATATTTGGTGATTTAATGCAACCAATAATCCTAAAACTATTGTCAGCATTGTACTTCATGCTTCCCGCTTATGTTGCCAATATGGCGCCAGTGATCGTGAAGCGTATAAACATTTTTAATGTTCCGCTTGATCAAGGCCGGAAATGGAAAGATGGAAAACCTGTCTTTGGCAGCCATAAGACGTGGCGTGGCTTGATCGCAGCAGTTGTCTTCGGTGCGGCAGTTTTCGCGCTGCAGCAGCGACTGTATGTTTATGATTTCTGGAGAAGCATCAGCTTGGTTAATTATCCAGCACAGCCTGCCATGCTTGGAGTCTTTCTTGGCCTTGGCGCTATTCTTGGGGACTTGGTGAAGAGTTTCTTCAAGCGCAGAAGGTATATCACCTCAGGAAAGCCATGGATTCCCTTTGATCAGCTTGATTTTGTTGTTGGGGCATTGCTCCTCTCAAGCCTTTACTACATCCCGCAATTGTGGGTGTATGTCGTGCTGCTCGTAATAAGTCCTTTGTTGCATATTCTTGTTAATCATATTGCGTTTTATCTCCGAATACGAAAGGAAAAGTGGTGATATAATTAGGATTTGATTATTTCTAAGAATTATGGGGTTCGTCGGCCTTCAAATGTGTAGAGAGCCGACGAACAGAATGAGTTGTTGTAGCATTAAACAAATGCGAGCAGAATTAATGGAATTAAAAGTGCTGGTAAAAAGAATATTAACCACATTTGCTTCATAGTGCTTTTCAACATTCTCCACAATGTTGCGTTCTTTCTCGTGCTTGCCATTAGTGAGCCCATTGGCAGGCCAAAAAGGAAAATGATGGATGCTCCATGCAGCAAGGCTGGAGAAAAATAAAGGATGCCAAGCGACATGCCAAGTAGTGAATATATGCTGCGATAGTTCAGGAGCAGATAGCCCGCGCCGCCAATCACTAGGACGGTGGCTGTTTGCAGTAACGTATGATGATAATACAGCAGGAGAGCAATGAGGAGAATATAGACCGCTTTCTTCAGCAAAAGCAGCCAGCGCCTTCCCGACACAACCTCTTCTGGTGATACGGCTCCCAAAACGATGCCGGCAAGAAGACCAAGAAAGCTTACCACGGCGATGCCAAGATAAGGAAGATACTCCATGACGGGTAAGAACAAGAGCTTGTTAATATAGTCTTCGACAGCTCTGTCCAGAATGTAGCTGACGCCTTATTTGGTTTGGAGTTATGGGTTTGGAGTAAGGAGTTCCTTCGACGTACTCCGAACTCCTTACCCCTAACTCAGAACCCATTCCAGCCGAGCGCGGCAACAGCCGCGCGAGATTCAGGACAGGGCCGCCTTCGACGAAAAGTATATAAACTTACAGATGAAGAATCATAATCATGGTCAGCGAAAAACTAACGGACGCGTTAGCAGTGGCGCTTGTGGCTGTTCTTGCTCTTACTATCCTCGGAACTGTTAAGGATGGAGGGGGCGAAACAAATGCGGCCGGCGCCGTGGTGTATGCAGGCGCGTCCTGTGCAGAAGAAAGCTACCGTTGTCTTGGTGATTATACTCAAGTATGCCATAAGGAGCAGTGGATTAATGAGGAAAAATGTCCGGCAGGATGCAGCAATGGTCAATGCCTGCGTGGCACGCAATGCATGGAAGGAGAATATCGTTGTCTTAATGAGTATATGCAGTCCTGCGTTTATGGAGCATGGTTTAACAAGGCACGATGTAAAGAAGGATGCAAGAATGCGGCGTGTGTCGAATATGTTAAAGAGCGGACATGCACAGACAGCGATAATGGCAAGAATTTCTTAGTGGCAGGCAATGCTTACGGTGTTGATATCCATAATGCGCATTTCTCCAAGATAGATTATTGCTTGACGGAACAAGACCTTGTTGAATACTCATGCACGCAAGGCTATCTTTTTGAAGACAAGTATCTCTGTTCTGGTGTTTGCAAAGATGGCGCGTGCGTTGAAGAAGAAAAAGAGGAAGAAATAAAAGAAGAGATGGCAGAAGAGCCAGCAGTCACGGAACAGCCAGCACATGTACCTGCTCCAGAGCCGGCCGTAAGCATACTCAAGACAGAAGGATGGTTTGCAAGATTGTGGGCATGGATTAAAGGTATATTTACGAGATGATGAGAAGATACCCATATTGATTATTTAGCTGTGTAATTATTTAACTATTTTCTCTTGGGGTTCTCCGCCATGGGCATAAATCCACTGCGCATGTCCCCATTGAATAAGCAGCTCTACACCAAGCCGTTCAACTTCAAGAGGAAGATCACAAGCGCCAAAACATGAGCCTGCCCAGATGATGATCTCCGCGCCGGTGCGTTCATGCAGCTCATCCACAATACGCTTCCCTTCTGGTTTCAAACCATCAGGTAGTTGAATGCAAACGCGCTTGGCCTTTTCTCGTTTTATAATTTCAGCCGCGCGGTCCAGTTCAAGGTTGTAGGTGATCTTCGTGTATTTGTCTTGTCGTTTATCCATAGAAGCAAAGGATAAGGTAGCATATAAATAGATTTGCCTAGAAGAGGATCTGTCCTGAATGTGGCCGGTGCCATCTTTTTCGCGCCAGCGCACTCCGTAAGATTATGTGCTCTAACCTGAGCCGAGGTTCCGATCCTCCCCCTTCCATGAGGAGGATCGGAACCTCGGCGAAGCGGCGTGCCCGGTTGGCGTTCGATGGCACTGGCCGAACAGCGAGATTCCGGACAGAGACCATAGAAGATCCGTCGATTGTGCACTATTTGACGAATAAAATGACAAATTAAAAATAGAAAAGGCTTAAATAGTTACTGACATTAAAAACTTGCATGAACAATAGATTTGCCATTGTAGTATCGCTTCTCTTTGTGTTCCTTATCCCTCATTTCGCGTATGCGGCTATACCGCCATCCGCGTATCTCTACGTTTTATATGATGGAAATGAAGTTTCAGACGCAGCGTTTTATGGAGACTTTCTGGTTTGTGAAGCAAAGGAATATCAATCGCATCAGGCGATCGTACCGCAATTAGAGATTAACCAATATGATGCGGAAAAGGACTGTTATTGGAAACCACCAGCTTGGGAGTATAGGTGGAGCAATTGCAGGAAGAGCAAATGTGATTTTTTCCCAATACCTTATGGAAAAACCAGACTTGCGCTATACATCCAGAGCGTCGATAAGGTATTCATAACAAATGAGATAAATGCTGATGCTGATAAGAATGAATATAACGTGGAATTATCATCAAACGGGTCCGCTATTATTTCAGCAACTTCTGATATAGAGATGGGCATCTCTGACAACACGACGGATACAGGAGAGATAATCCCTTCCCCTCAAGAAAGTAACCCTTATTCTCCATATTTGATTCTTTTTCTCTTTATTTTAGTATTCATTGGCTGGATACTGCGCAGAATCATGAAAGCTAAGAAATAATTCTTTTCCTTTATGTAAGCTTTGATTGTCCTCCAAAAATTAATTCACGATGCGCATCAAGGAATTCTTGCTTGCCTTCAAGACGATCACCGCAATAATGAGGATCGCCTTTGACAAGCGTAGCATCTATTCCAAGTATTTGTTCGAATACGGACACAAATCGCTTTGCATTACCAGGAACGCAATGATTATTCATTTCTCCGTATATTGTTATTTCTACCGCAAATGGAGGGTGTCGGCCTTCACCCTGCAATCTCCTAGCCATCCTACCCGCCGCTTCATTTGAATCTGGATGAACAATAAGACGCTCGAGATAGAGCTTTCGCGCTTCATCAATCAGACCTTCTTCTATTTTATGACGGAATGCATAGGTAACATCTTGAGATGGTTTTTGCGCAGTGTTTGGCACTACGACAAGATAATTTCCCTTTTTCGCTTCTTCCGCAAATCGTGACAGGCAAAGATGATGCAATAATTCAGCATACTGATCTACAGAAAGTCCATTTTTATCCAGAAAATCAGGAATACCTGCAACCTGATAATGAGGAAATTTTGTATAATAAGGAGAAGGCCGCTTTGGATAAAAAGAATCACGTCCTAAGCCGTAGAATAGATGAACAGCAAGATCAATAGAAATTGTCATAGGGGCACTTCCTTATTCTATCAAGAACAGCTCATCCAACTCATGCTTGCTTAGCTTTTGCTGATTGAGCTTTTTATTAAAATCCTTCTCATCAAGTTTTCGAGGTTCAAAGATAGGACTATCATCATCGGTTGTTTCGAAATTGACGTCTTCTCCCATACTATAACCACCAAACATATTGTTATCACTGCATAGTGATATAACTTATATTTAAGCCTTTCGTTTTCAATGAAAAAGGTTAAAAACAAGAGAAAAAGGGAGTATAGGCTGTTTTGCTGCTGTCAAAAACGGCTGGGGACCACCAGTTAATAGACTGGTGACGTGTTCGCTTCGCTCACCCCTGCCGTTTTTGAGCATGCTCAGAAATATACCGCCTTCCAAACACACATAGTGGACTTTGTCCACCAGTCAAATAGACAGGTGGTATATTTCTGACATTTAAACAACGCTAAAAATCATCCACGCGCCAAGGAGCAAGAGCATTAACCCAGTCAGTAAACGCATCCAGCCCTTATACTTCTGTCGCCACTTCTCGAACTTGTGCGTTGAAGTTCCCTTATAGACGAGCAGTAAGATAACGGCAAGCGGCAAGACAAAGATGAGATTGTACAGGATAAGAAACCAGACATTCATTGTGGTAACACCGGCTACTGACATGAGCGCAAGCACGGCGAGATAGACGGCACCCGTGCATGGCAGCTCCACTAACGCGACAAATACGCCAAGCACCATCGCTGTTGTAGGCCTGTCTGAAATCTTCTTCACGTAAAGCTTAATGCGTTCTGATTCTCCAGGCATGATAGACAAGGAGAACCATTTGCCATAAAAAAAGAAATCCTTGATCTCAAGCAAGCCGGCAATGATAATAATTGCTGCGAGAATGATATACCCCCATACTGAAAAGCTCCGTAATCCTTGAATGATCGGCAAAAGAACGAGTCCAGCTGCGAGATATGTCACAAAGACTGCAAAGATGTAAGAAAACCCATTAAAGAGCATGTGCGCGCGACTCTTTGCTGTTTCAGATAAGTACGCCAAAAGAAAGATAAGAACGCCAAAGGCGCAGGGATTAATGCTATCAATAAAAGCGGCACCTATTAAGAGTGGAAGATTAACTTCTGTCATGACATCACCTTAACAAAACTCACAAACCTTCTTTTTCTTGCTATCTTTAAATTTTTTGTTGCAGGCTTGCGAGCAAAACTTCTTGCCCTCAGAGGTAATAATACCTTTTTTCAGCAAGCCTTTACACACGGTGCAAACGCTTTTTGTTGCCATTGGTTTTCCTCCATAATTATTCGAACGTTATCTTTATCATGTCGCCATCTTTCCAAACATATTCTTGGAATTGTGCATTTTCAGCATCATTTACCGACATGCGCACTCTGCCAGGCTCTGTTTTGCCCGAACATGTTTGGCCATTACAATGATCATACAAGCATTCGCTTGTGAAAGGAACAGCAAGGCTTTCAAAGATATTCCCCACACGAAGTGGCGTTGTATCGAGAATAGTTTCTGTTTTTGAATCATAGGGCAAGCGTTCATGGAAATGAACAGAATTGCCAGCTCCTTCTTTATGCGTATGGGTGGCGGAAAGCTCTCCTGTCTCTAAACCAAATGTTTTTTCTTCGCCACAAACTTCAACGTCAAAGGTGGCATGGATGTGCATAGCGATGACGCAATTCTCTGGCGTCTCGCAAACAACAATGCCTTTTTCCGCTCCTTCTGCAAAAAAGACAAGGACGCTATACCCAAGCCCTAATGTGACAAGCACGGAAACCCAGAGCCAAACCCAATTGGATTTCTGCTTGAATTTTTTATACCAAAATATAGTACCAAAAGCAAGAAAGACAAGCGCAATGCCACTTACTGTTCCAAAGTTGTCAAGTGCAGCTTTGGCAGTTGATTGTGCAATCGTAATGCCTTCATCTGCAAAAACAATGCTAGAAAAAAGAGAGAGGATTAAGGAGAAGAAAATGATATTGCAAATGACCTTGCAAATGACCTGCTCTTTTTTCATCATAATGACTTAAAACTATCCCATTTATTTTACTTTCGCTTTTCTTGCTTGAAAAAGTGCTACTAATGAGAGGATAAAGATAGCCAAAGTGATGGCATGGGCAACAATGCAATAAACGCAGGTAGTGCGAAGAATAGCATAGAGGGTATAAATAAGATAGAGAGCAAAGAGCATACTCGCACCAGAAATCAGCACAAGTCCTTGATAAAGGCGCATTGACAGAAGGGAAGCAAGTCGTTTTCCGATAAGAAGCAGGTATGCCATCATACTATACGCTGCGTAAACAAATACGGCAATTAGCGCAATAGGAATGCCAAATATTTCAGCATAGATGCTTTGATTAACAATATCACAAGTAGGCATGCCGTGAGCCTTCTTTGGACATGCAACACCGGGCGTGCCAGTATAATGCGTGATCGTAAGAAATGATGCAAGAAGCACACCAAAAAGACCAAGTATAAAGATGGTTTGGAGGATGCGTCGATGGGTATTGCGTTTCATAACTGTATTCTTCTTTAGGTATATTTAAATATTAGCCATACAAGAGTACTTTAGGATCATACTGCCTATAACCCATGACCAATGCAAAAACAATTGGCATCATCGCCATAAAAGGTGGCGTTGGCAAAACAACAACCGTCGCCAATCTTGGCGCAGCGCTAGCCGTGCAGGGGAAAAAAGTATTGCTCATTGATGGAAACATAAGCAGCAATGGACTGGGCCTTCATTTTGGCTGTATGCGTCCGACCGCATCGGTGCAAGATGTCCTTCTTGGCAAGCGAAGCATGACGAGCGCCATCATGACGATTGATGACTATATAGATATCCTCCCTTCGGTGCCGGTACACCAGCATGTGGACATGCTACGGTTGCGTCAGTGTCTTGCTGAAGTAAAGCACGCGTACGATGTCCTCTTGATCGACGCGCCACCAACACTAAACAAAGAATTACTCGGCGTCATGCTCGCATCCGATGACTTATTTGTGGTGAGCACGCCGGATTACCCGACACTCTACGCGACAATGCATGCGAGCAAGATAGCAAAAAGGCGGAATATGCCTATTGAAGGAATCATCCTGACACACGTTCGAGATAAACCATTTGAATTAACCATAGAGGATATTGAAAAGCACACGGATATTCCTATACTTGCTGTTATGCCATATGACCAGAGCGTGCATGAAGCGATCGCCCACACAAAACCAGTGGTGAGCTATTGCCCGCAAAGCCATGTAGCAGCGGCGTACCTCGAGCTTGCAGCTTGCCTTATTGGGGAGAAATTCCGTGATCCGCGATGGCTCCACCGAGTCAAGCGCTTCTTCTTCAACGAAACGAAAAAAGATTATCTCAATAGAAAGCAGTATAAGAAAAGAAGTAGTATAAGAAAAGAGTGAAAGAGGCTCTAAAGCAAAAATAAAGTTATAGAAA